>CAZEUV010000037.1:0-19280 GCA_964515285.1 uncultured Maribacter sp.
TTTCAAGGGCCAGGTCTATCTCACGTATTTCCGCTACGGTCTCTCTTTCATCTTCTCGGTGCGAACGTGCTAGTTCGGTGCTGAAGATCAAAGGCCGTTTTCCCCTACTGTTCACCCCTACCGCGCCTAAGGTAGCGGGATTGGGGTGAGAGTACGATTCCTCATCACCACTGGAGATTACGGTTGCTGCGGTATTTATACATTTAAGAAACAGGCTGGTGAAATCGGCACTACCGTGATGGCAGGCTTTGGCAATATCTGCTTGAAAAATGGGCCTTGCCGTTTTTAAAAAATCTTCTTCGGTATTCGATGCCCCAAAACGCAAACTGTTGCCGGTATACTTTTTCATCAAGAACCGTTCAGCAGAAGAATTTAGATCACCACCCATAAATATATTTATACTTTTATAATTGACTTTCAGTATGATCGAATGCCCATTTTTGGTCTTGGCCCTGTTGCCTAGTTTTCGTAAGGCTTTTTTACCATTGACCTGTTCGGTAAAAGGCCCCAGAATTTTTATATTTAGTTCTTTGTCTTTTTCAAACCCTTTTAAATAGTTGTCTTCTGCCGATGGCATTTGAATCTCGTTCTTGATCTTGCCATTGTCGAGCATTCGTTTCATGAGCAGGGCGTACTTTTTATGGTGTTGAGAACGTGTAGGATGTTTCCAATTGGGTTCATGAGCCAAATAGTCGAGTACCTTTTGCTTGGTGTCGAATAGTTCGGTATAATAAATAGGGCCTGGATCGGCATCAATGAATTCTCCAAAATCACTTGGTTTTACATTTTTTTGGTATTCCATCAAGCCATTGTGCATGTAATTTTCAAAACAAACATTTTCCACTCCGGCCAAATAATGGAATCCTCCGTAATGATCTGCATCCCCATGGGTGGCAATACCGTATTTGAAGGTCCATTTGGTCTTAAAATCATTGTAGCGCCATTTGAGGTAACGCAGCATATTATCGCCAAATCCAGTATCGATAATGAAGTGTTCATCATCTGGGGTAACCACTAATGCGCCATCGCCCTGACCTACATCTACAAAGACGATTTCTAGAACGCGTTCATCGAGCAGCATGTCTTTGTGCATCCATCCCGTTTCTCCACGAACGCGGACCTGAACAAAATCTCCATCAGTTTTTTTTGGTTTTAGAACACCTACCCAATCACCAAAAAGTATTTGGTGTATTTTGGCATCGCCCTTGTGACCGTTGTCGTCTTCAAAAAGGTGTGCGAAAGGGTAGCTCGCATATTTATAGCCTTCGTATTCAAATATGGGCATGACTTTGGGTTTACCCTTAAAGTTATAAAATATTACGCTATGAAGTATTGTAAATTGTAAGGATTGCCTTATTTTTTGTACCGATGGGGACAATTATGCCAATTTAATTTCAAAATGGCCGGACAAAGAAAAAAAAGAAACTTTTTATATCGGTTATTTTGAAATTAAATTGGTATTAGATCAAACCGCCCGTTGCACCACTTCAAATACCTTGTTGTCGTCACATTTCAAAGTTTTGGCCGGAAATTTCAAAATCAGCGCATAATCATGGGTGGCCATCAAAATGGTACGCCCCGCTTTATTGATGTCTTGCAATACTTTCATGACTTCTACGCTGGTTTGGGGATCTAGGTTTCCGGTAGGTTCATCGGCAAGAATAAGCTCAGGGTCGTTCAAAAGGGCACGGGCAATGGCGATGCGTTGTTGCTCTCCACCAGAAAGCTCATGGGGAAATTTAAAGCCCGTGGTCTTCATACCCACCTTTTCTAATACATCTTGAATTTGTAAATCTATTTTTGCTTGATTTTTCCAACCTGTGGCTTTTAGTACAAACCGTAGGTTGTTGTTGATGTTGCGATCGGGCAGCAGCTTAAAATCTTGAAAGACGATACCCAATTTTCTTCGTAAAAAGGGAATGTCTTTGTCACGTAATTTTTTTAGGTCGAAACCAACAATATTTCCTGTTCCCTTCCGTAAGGGTAAATCACCGTAAAGTGTCTTCATAAAACTGCTTTTACCACTGCCGGTCTTACCGATCAGAAAAACGAACTCGCCTTTTTTGACCTCTAGGGTCACGTTATTCAGTATCAGGCTTTTCTTTTGAAAGATGGTAACGTCGTTCAGCTCAAGTATTGTTTCGCCCATGGCCCCATCGGTTTTATCGTTCATTGTGTTTTATTGCCCCAAAATTTCGGGGGGTTTAGTTCTTGAGGCTTTCAGTTGCCTCGTTGTTGATATAAAAGTAATAAGTTATGGGAGATATAGAAGAAGCTTTTTCAAAAATCTTTTCCTTTGATATTGCCAAATATACTTAGGTACGATATTTGACGTTATCTAAGTTAGAAAATAGTTAGAACGCTATGTTTAAAAAAATATCCGCAATACTTCCCTTTTTTCTAGGGATGGTTTTTTTAGGAACTTCCCAAGAAACCAAAATATACACCCACGAACAAAAAGAATACCAAGATGCCCTGGCGTTGTACAATAATCAACAGTACCAAGCTGCCCAAACTATCTTTGGGAGGATAAAGAACAGCACTGATAATTTAGAGACCAAGGCGAACAGTGCCTACTATGAGGCCAATGCCGCTGTGCGCCTGAACCAATTGGGGGCTGATAACCTGATGGAGGATTTTGTGGAAAAATACCCTACATCAACAAAACGCAATTCGGCCTTTGCCGATGTGGCGGAGTACTATTTTGAAACGGGTAAATACCCGTATGCCTTGAAATGGTACAATAAAGTAGACCAAAAAGCACTCTCGCGCAATGAAATGGATAAGTTCAATTTCAATTACGGCTACTCGCTTTTCGCATCAAAAAAAACAAAAGAAGCACAACGGTATCTGAACATGGTAACCGATTCTCCTGTCTATGGCTCACAGGCAAAATACTATTTGGGCTATATATCGTACCAACAAGATGATTACGAAGCGGCCAACGAACGCTTTGATCAAATTACCGACCCTGAGATTCTTGAAGAAAAAATGAGCTACTACCAGGCCGATATGAATTTCAAATTGGGCAAGTTTGAAAAAGCTATCGGTTTGGCCAAAAAGCAAATGGCGAAAGGGGATCGAAAAGAAAAATCAGAGCTCAGCAAAATTATAGGTGAGAGTTATTTCAACCTAAAACAGTACGCCAACGCCATTCCGTATTTAGAAGATTATAGGGGCAAACGTGGTAAATGGAACAATACCGATTATTATTTACTCGGTTATTGCTATTACAAACAAGGTGATTTTGCCAATGCGATCCAGCAGTTCAATAAAATCATTGGGGGTACGAACAGTGTATCGCAAAATGCTTATTATCATTTGGCGGAATGTTATTTGAAGCTCGATAAAAAACAGGAGGCTTTGAACGCTTTCAGAAATGCTTCGCAAATGGATTTTACAGCAGAGATTCAAAAAGATGCCTATTTGAACTATGCCCGATTAAGTTATGAAATAGGAAACCCGTACGAACCTGTACCGCAGGTAATTTCAACGTATTTGGAAAAATATCCGAATGACACGAATTCATCTGAAATGCAAGCTCTTTTGGTCGATTCCTATATCACCTCAAAGAATTTCAAGGGCGCGATGAAACTGTTGGCGAAAAACCGAGACTATGCGAGCAAGGCCACCTATCAAAAAGTAGCTTTTTACCGAGGTGTCGAATTATTCGTGGATACCAATTATTCTGGGGCGGTGGATAATTTTAGCATATCGTTGGACAATGCCGAAGATGCGATCTTTAAAGCCCGTGCAAGTTATTGGAAAGGAGAGGCAGATTATTTATTGAACAGGTTCGATGCCGCTTTGGCCGGGTTCATTGATTTTCGTCAGAATCCCACCTCAAAATCTACCGAAGAATTCAATGATCTTGACTATAATTTGGCCTATACTTATTTTAAGCTTCGCGATTACGCAAATGCGATAACCTATTTCAATAGTTTTACAAGTTCAGGTTCAGCGGAGATCCAAAAATTGAACGATGGCTATTTACGTTTGGGCGATAGTTATTTTGTGACCAGTAAGTACTGGCCGGCTATCGAAACCTATAATAAGTCATTGGCATTATCAGGGCCAGAAAAAGATTATGCCGCTTTTCAAAAAGCCTTGAGCTATGGTTTTGTTGGTAAAAGTTCTACCAAGATCGAAGAGCTTGATAGCTTTATATCAAAATACCCGAAATCAACCTTAAAGGACGATGCCCTGTTCGAATTGGCAAACTCCCTTATCGCAGGCGGGCAAGAGAACAGAGGATTACAGGCCTACGAAAAATTGGTCACAGAATACAGGGGAAGCTCTTTGGTTCCACAGGCCATAATGCGACAAGGTTTGGTACATTATAATGCCAGTCGTAATGAACAGGCACTGGCCAAGTTCAAAACCGTGGTACGTGATTTTCCGAAAACGCAAGAGGCCATTCAAGCAGTTGCCACCGCAAAGCTGGTATATGTAGATTTGGGCAGAGTGAACGAATATGCGGCATGGGTGCGCGATCTCGATTTCGTTGAGGTGACCGATTCTGAACTTGACAACGCTACTTTTGAATCTGCTGACAAACAAAATTTAGAAGGTAAGAAAGATGCCGCTATAAAGGGATACAAGAATTACATTAATGAATTCCCCAATGGCATACATGCGGTAAAAGCCAATTTCAACCTCGCACGATTGTATTTTGCCAAAGGGCAAAAAGAAGACGCATTATCTTATTACAAGTATGTCGCCGATAGAGGTGCCAGCGAATATGCCGAACAAGCCTTGACACGTGTTTGTGAGGTGTACATTGGCAAGAAAGACTATACCACTGCACTCCCTTACCTAGAGCGTTTAGAGAATCAGGCTGATATTCAGCAGAACAGAACCTTTGCACAATCGAACTTGATGAAAGGCTACTACGAGCAAAAGAATTATGAGAAGACCATTTCCTATGCTGAGAGGGTATTGTCAACAACGACAATAGATAATCGAATTAAAAGTGATGCGCAGATTATGATAGCGCGCTCTGCAATTAAAACAGATGACGGGCCGCGGGCAAAGACCGCCTATGCCGAAGTGTTGAAAATCGCTACGGGATCATTGGCGGCCGAATCGTTGTACTACGATGCGTATTTCAAACACCAAGAAGGGCAACATGAAGCCTCGAGCGCATCTGTACAGAAATTGGCAAAAGACTATTCAAGTTACAAGGAATGGGGAGGAAAAGGATTGATTATCATGGCAAAAAACCATTACGTCTTGGGCGATGCTTTTCAAGCCACCTATATTTTAGAGAGCGTCATCACCAATTTTAGCCAGTATCCAGATGTGGTGGCCGAAGCTAGAGGAGAACTATCCATTATAAAGGCAAAAGAGGCCCAGAGCAATTCATCGGTAAATCCTAACTAGAACAAAAATAACTCTGAAATTTCGGGGTAAAAGAACACTTTATGTACAAGCAACTTATTCGCCCTTTGATCCTGTTTTTTGGCCTAACCCAATTCGGTTTGGCCCAAGTGAAGGATTCTACCAATCTCGGTACCGAAACGGTAACGGTCACCAAAGCGTATACGCCCACCATTTCAGATGCCTTCAAAATCAAATCGCTGCCGAACCTCAATGATTCGATAGCACTTCAAAAGAAAAAGATCGAATACAGTATATTTTCTGTTCCGGTCGCATCTACTTTTTCGCCTGCAAAAGGTAAGCCCTCTAGGGTAAAAAAAACGCCTCCCCCGATATTGTACAACTCGTATGCCTCTGCAGGTGGAGGAAATCCTGCGAATATTATGGCAAAGTTTTATACGAGCAGAACCATTGATCGCGAATCGGGCTTTACTATCGGGCTTGGGCATAATTCTTCAAGAGCCGATATTGATGGGGTCGTTCTTGACAATATTTATTCAAATAGTAAGATAACCGGATCCTATTCTAAAAGAGATCGTGATTTTGATTGGGGTGCCGATGTGGGCTTTCAACATAAACTCTACAATTGGTATGGTACTCCCGAAGGGTTTTTTGATGCTCCCCCAGCTGGTATTACAGCAGGCCAATTGAATGTGCGCCAGAATTATTTCATGGGAGAAATAGGGGCGCATGTGAACATGGAAGATTCTTTCTTCAAAAGTGCCGAGATAAAGTACCGACGTTTTTGGGATGCCGTGAAATCAGGAGAGAACCGAGCGGTATTCAAGCCGGTTTTTGACTTTCCAGTAGGAGAAGAAACTTTTGGACTCGCCTTTAAAGTCGATTATGTGAACGGTAGCTTTAAAAACAACAATGTGAATAGTACTGACAATATTTTAGGTGTCAAGTACAGTAATTTACAAGTAGGGGTCAACCCTAGTCTTACCATGTACCGTGACGATCTTTCGCTAAATTTGGGTGTGAACCTTGTTTATGGATTGGATAACGAGAGAAGCGACAGCAATTTTTATATCTACCCAGCGGTTACAGCTTCATATCGCCTGTTAAATGAACTTGCTATTGTATATGGAGGAATAGAGGGCGAGTTGAAACAGAACTCTTATTATGGACTTGCAACTGAAAATCCGTTCGTTTCACCTACGCTGACCATTGTGCCTACTGATAAACAGTACAATGCCTATGTTGGATTGAAGGGTCAATTACTTCCCAATCTTAGTTATAATATAAAAGGCTCTTATACAGCTGAAAACAGGAAGCCTTTGTTTAAACTGAACCCGTTGAACACATTTCGCACTGATGAAAAGGGCTATTATTTGGGCAACTCTTTTGAAGTGTTCTATGATGACGTAAAGACCTTGGGTATTTTTGGTGAATTGAATATAGATGTCAATCGAAACTTTACCATGGGTATCAATGCGGAATACTACAGTTACAATACCGAGACCGATAATCCAGCTTGGAACCTACCTGAACTAACAGGCTCGTTGTTTCTTGACTATCAAATAGGTGAAAAATGGTATATGGGTGCAAATCTGTTTTATGTAGGTGAACGTAAAGATGTGGCAACAGTGGCCATACAGGGGGGGCAACCCGTAGATTTCCCTGCAACAATTTTGACTTTGGACGGGTATTTTGATGCCAATGCACATATTGGATACCGTTTGAGCGACCAATTGTCCGTTTTTGTGAAAGTGGCCAATATTTCAGGAAACAATTATCAACGCTGGGCAAATTATAAAGTACAAGGTTTTCAGGTCTTGGGCGGAGCTACGTATAAGTTTGATTTTTAATCCATCTTGAGGATTTAACCTGCCTGCCGTCGTAGGTTCCCTGAGACCCGACCGCCCCTGCCCGTGTCGTTCAGGCCGGCGTGCCCGTCGGACGGGTCTCGAAATTAAAATTGATTTTTTCGGAAGCATAATTCGTGCCCCTGCCTGCGGTAGGCAGGCTTGGGTTGAGGTTGTTGATTCATGGTATTTATACCCTGTACAGAGAAAACAATGCGATAAGATTTTTTATCGATTAAATACAGCATTCATCTATATATACCTGAGTTTTACCTTCTATTCTTTAAATTTGCATCTTCTAATGAACTTTTTAAAATCAGTATAAAATGCCCCACACTTCTTACAGAAAATATTCAGATTCTTTTGGTTTTCGTATTTCATTGAAATCGGTGCGTAGTTTTAGTTTCCTGTCCCTGTTCTTGATTATTGGTTTTTTCTCCTGTAAATCCGATGATTCAACAGGAGGTGTCGTAACTGATGTGGATACCGATGGGGATGGAATTTTAGATAAAGAAGAAATAGCCAATGGTACCAATAAGAACAATGCCTGTGATCCTCCTCAAAATTCGGGATATACCGGTTTTGATTCGACCAATGCCGTTTGGTCGGCCTCTGATTGTGATAGTGATGGTATTACCAATGGCAATGAGATTTCAAATAGTACGAACCCCTATGTTGATGAGGTGACCGATACCGATGGTGACGGTATTACCAACCATGAGGAAGAATTGGCAGGAACCGATGTGAACGATCCATGTGATCCTGTACAAAATTCGGGCTACACGGGCCATAATGCCTTAAATACCTTATGGTCTACCGCTGACTGCGATGGTGATGGTGTCACAAATGGCGATGAGATATCGAATAGTACCGACCCCTATTTAGATGATACCGTATTCGCGATACCCGAGTTTTTGCCAAAACTTTCAGAACTGTTGTTGTTCCAGGGTGATATGTCTGATTTGAAACTCAATAATACGGTTCATGAGTACAGTCTTACTACAAAACTCTATACTGATTATGCCTATAAGTTACGGTCTATTTCAATTCCCGATGGTAAGCAAATGACATATAATGGGGAGGGGTTGTTAGAGTTTCCCGACAATACGGTTTTAGCCAAGACATTCTATTATTTTAACGATGAAAGAAATTCTTCCCTTGGAAAAAAAATTATCGAAACACGGATCTTGATAAAACAGAACGGCAGTTGGGAAATGGGTAATTACCTATGGAACGATGAACAGACCGATGCCTTATTGAGCCTAGAAGGGCCAGTAGTACCTATTAATTGGATTGATAATACAGGAGCCAATAGATCTGTGGACTATCAAGTGCCCATTATGCTGAACTGTGTACAATGCCATGACAACAATGGTTCTAACATACCGATTGGGCCAAAAGTAAGGGCAATGAATTTTGTGCATAACGGTAAAAATCAAATACAAAATTTTAAGGATATAGACTTACTCTCAGGGGCACCTGATATCTCGCTAATTGAATCGCTACCGGTATGGTCAGACTTGTCTTTCACCCTTGAGGAAAGAGCAAGAGCTTATATGGATATCAATTGTGCCCATTGTCACCAACCCAATGGTCTGCATGATAGTAACATGGGGGTTCGGCCTGATTTTAGGTATGAGACCACATTTGCCGACAGCAATATCGATGATTTTAAAGATGACATTAGAAACAGGGTGAGCAATTCGCCTGCCTTTGGCTTATCAATGCCGTTGGTAGGCATAACCGAACTTCACACAGAGGGTGTTCAATTGATTCAAGATTATATCGATTCGTTGAATTAACGCTGTACTAACATATTAGTTACCCTAAAAACTGATATATGTCATATGTTGGCATAAGAATCCAAACTATTTTTATTTTGTGAAAGTTTCCCATTTTACCATATCGATGGTGTTCAGTACTATTTCTTTGGCCAGTAGTTTAAAGATTGTTGGTACAATGGGTTATTATATTGCTTTTAACGAAGACTTTATCGAACGTTTATGTACAAATAAAGATAAACCCGAATTGAATTGTGATGGTAAGTGCGAACTTGCAAAAATGCTGAAGCAGCAGTCACAAGATAACGAAGTACCTATTGATTTTGGCTTTCTCAAAAGTGAAACGGTACTCTTTATAACGACATTCTTCGATGTTGAATTGTTAACACCGACCTTAGGGTCTTTCGTTCGCCTTCAATACGCCAATAACTATTGTTTTCTTTTTAGCGATAGAATAACACGCCCACCTCAAGTTTAAGATTATACCTCATTTTTAGTTTTCTGGCATCTATGTATTGGGTGTAGGGAAAGTTATCCATGTATAATTTTAAAAATTCAATAATGAACTTAAAATATATTTTGGTGTCCGTACTTTTTGTATTCGGGCATCTCGTCAATGCACAGAATTTTAAAGGGCAGGTGCTTGACAATTTAGACAATAACCCCATGGCAGGAGCACATATAGTTCCTGAAAAGGGAAAAGTCACCTATACAGATTCTAAAGGAAATTTTCAATTGAAGATTCCAGAGAATGGTACTATGATTACCGTCTCTTTTATGGGCTATAAATCAATCGAACAATTTGTACAACCAAAAACCGAGACTATCCGTTTTTTGTTGGAGGAAGCCCCAATAGCAGTGAATGGTGTACTAGTGACCGGAAACAGTAAAATAGACCCTGTTTTCACAAGTGAGACCCAAGATTATGTAAAGAAAATAGCACAACCAAGAAATGTGGCCGACCTTTTCAATGATATCAACGGGTTTTCTTTGATCAAACGGGGCAACTATGCCATTGACCCTTCTTTTAGGGCTACACAGTACGAACAATTGAACGTTCAATTTGATGGGGGTACCAAAGCTATGCATGCTTGCCCCAACCGTATGGATCCGGTCACTACACATGTTATTCCCGAAGAAATCGAAAAAATAGAAATCGTAAAAGGCCCTTACACGGTTCGCTATGGGGCAACTTTTGGAGGTATTGTGAATTTCGTCACCCAAAAACCGGGGATAGATGAGTATGGTCTCACAGGTAGTATGCATGCCGGTTATGAAAGCAATGGGGGTTCACTAGTCTCTATGCTGCGTTTGCAACAGGCCTCTGAGAAATTTGATATTGTCGGAAATATGGGTTATCGAGATTTCGGAAATTACGAAGATGGTGATGGCGTTGAAATTCCTGCGGCTTTTAGAAGTTTGGATTACGGACTCAAACTAGGGTATAATATTAGTGATGACCAGCGTATAAAAATACATTGGAGGCAGTCTTACGGTAGGGATGTACTGCATGCAGGTTTGCCCATGGACACCAATGAGGACAATAGTTCGATACTTTCATTGGATTATTCAATCGATAGGTTGAAAGGCGCACTTCACGGTATAGATATCAAAGCTTATTACAGCTATGTAGATCATATTATGGCCAATACCCGAAGACCCAGTTTTATGATGACCGAGGCTGTGTCTACCATCGATGCAATTACGGCAGGGGGTAAAATTGAGCTAAAATTGAAACCCTTTGAAAATTTGATTTTGTATACCGGGGTAGATATGCTTCACATCGCTAGAGATGGCCAACGGATCCGATTGGTAAAGCGCAATACGATGGGGCCATTGCCAACACCAAAGGAATTTATCGATAAGGTTTGGCAAGATTCATATATTAATGATATAGGTGTCTTTGCAGAGGGTAAATATCCGCTGAGCGATAAGACCATGATGACGGCAGGACTGCGTTATGATGTGGTTACTTCAGAAATAAAAGATCCTGAAGCTGATTTTTCTGCACTATACCCTGATTTAGATAAACGTACCGAGCATAATATAAGTGGAACGGTATCTATAAAATATGTTCTTTCTACTCAGTTTCTAATGGAAGTTGCCTACGGAAGAGGAGTGCGTTCGGCCAACATGATAGAGCGGGTCATCAATCATTTTAATGTGGGGCAAGATGCCTACGAATATATTGGCAACCCAAATTTAGATGCTGAGGTGAATAACCAGTTCGAGATTGGGTTTAAGGGTAAAGTGCCCATGTCAGATACTAGTTCGGAGAAGTTTGATTATGGCACCTCGTTTTACTATTCGTTTTATGAAAATTATATCGTTGCTATAATCGATAAGACCCAAACACGTAAATTCAGCCCCACAAGACAGCCAGTAAACCCAAAAGTGTTCAGAAATTTGGACAAGGCATATAAAACAGGTTTTGAGGTGTATGCCGGTTTTGATTTCTTGACGAGTTTCAATTTTAAGACCGAACTGGCCTATGTATATGCGAGGAACAAAGATTTGAACGAATCCTTGCCATTGGTGCCACCTCTTACGACCCGGTTTAAATTGGGTTTTGAAAAAGAGAAATTTTGGGCAACTGCCAATTACACCTTAACCTCAAAACAAGATAATATATCTCCTTCCTTTGGAGAAATACCCACGTCAGGGTATGAGATTTTTGATGTTCGACTAGGAGTAGTGCCCATTAAGAACCTCACTTTGGGCGTTGCGGTACTGAACGTTTTTGATGCGACCTATCATAACCACTTGAATTTTTCTTTTAACAATCAAGCGGATTTTGGAAAAGTGCCCATCAACGATCCAGGAAGAAATTTCTCGGCTTTTGTGCAATACAAGTTTTAAAAAAAAAAAGGTTGTCTAAAAAATAACTTCTTGTCTCGCTTGTCACCTTGAGCGCAGTCGAAAGGCACTCATATCTATTAAGCTATAGTTTTCGACTGCGCTCAAATTGACATATATATTTACTTTTTAGACAACCTCTTTTTTAATGATTCATCTGATTTCCTTAAGTGAGGTTTAAGCCTTTGAAAGAGGTTGTTGATTACAATTATCGGCTCTTTTAGTTGTGGTTAAAAGTCAAAAGCTATTGTTTTATGAAAGTCACCTGACCTTAGATTGTACTAAACTCTGGCCTAACTTGCTATCGATATGTGCATTGCATCGATTTTTCTTCTATATATCTGAAGATTCCTGCTTTTTAACGACCCCATTGCCTAAAAACGGGTAAAAATGTTATTTTAGCAAAAATCGTAGTGGGGTATAACACAATAGTTTGTGCCTTCATTACTCAAATTGCCATTGTTTTGACATTCAACAAGGCAATTAATAGAAAAAAACACTAGCTATGTTTAAAAAACAGTTTGGATTTGTATTTCTAGTATGTTTTGTTGTTTTTCATTCATGTAAATCTGATGATTCTTCGGGCGGTTCAAGTACTCTTGATACTGATGGAGATGGTATTTTCGATGAGCAAGAGGCGTTTGATGGCACAAATAAGAACAATCCCTGTGATCCCCCGCAGAATGATGGTTATTTTGGTTTTAATTCTGATAATGAAGTGTGGCGAGAGGCCGATTGTGATAATGACGGTTTTAAAAATGGAGATGAAGTTGACCATGGTACGAAACCATATCTTGATGATATCGTTTATACAGTATCGCAGTTTCTTCCAAAGCTATCTGAACTAAACGTATTTGAAGGTGATCTTGCAGATTTGACTTTTAATAAATCGGTGCATGAATATATCTTGACCACATCGCGATATAAAGATTATGCATATAGCTTGCGGTCCATTGCACTGCCTAGAGAAAAACCAATGAACTATAATGGGGAAGCATTGCTTGATTTTCCTGATAAAACGGTTATTACGTTAACGTACTATTATTTCAACGATTCTAGAAACCCATCTTTGGGAAGAAAAATCATCGAAACCCAAGTACTGATCAGAACCAATGGGGTTTGGGATCTGGCAAACTATATGTGGAACGAAGAACAAAACGAGGCCTTTCTTAACGAAGCATCTACCACAAGCATAGTTGCAGTTGATTATATTGATCCTGACGGTGTTTCGCAAAATTTCAATTACGAAATTTCCACCAAGACAAGCTGCATTCAGTGTCATAACAACAATGGAGTGACAAAGCCAATAGGTACAAGACCACGAGCAATAAATCTAGTTCATAATAGTAGAAATCAAATAGACAATTTCACCAATAGAGGGCTACTTCTAGGTGCGCCAGGCAGTGATCAAATTGCTAGGCTGCCACCATGGCTTGATGGCTCGTTCTCTCTAGAAGATAGGGCAAGGGCCTATATTGAAATGAATTGTGCGCATTGTCATCAGCCCGGTGGGCTTTATCAAGGAGCACTTGATCTAAGGTTTGAAACCCCGTTTGCCGATACGAATATACAGGGGTTCAAAGATGATATCGTCAATAGAATAAATAAGTTGCCCGCTGATGATATCTCAATGCCCAAGGCGGGTATTGTCCTTATTCACCCTGAAGGCGTTGCGCTTATTGAGGAGTATATCGAATCGTTGAATTGATCATAGCTTAATTTATATACGTGTTTTCAGTCTTCTTCAAACATACCGTAGGCCTTGGGTGCATACTCTTTGCAAGTTCGGTCATGTCGCAGAACATGGTCAAAAATCCCAGTTTTGAAGAATATATTAATTGCCCTGAACGATTGGGTAATTTTAAGGGCGATGTAAAATATTGGTCTATTCCGACCGAAGGTTCCACTGATTATTTCAATGGTTGTAGTACCGCCATGGGAACCCCGCAAAACTTTAACGGAACCCAACCTGCCAATTTTGGTAAGGGTTATTCGGGCTTATACCTTTACGCTCCTGATGATTATAGAGAGTATATTCAGGCCGAATTGGCGAAGACCTTGGTCAAAGGAAAAAAATACCGTATTTCATTTTACGTGAGCCTAGCAGAGCGTTCAGATTTTGCCATTAAGGAATTTGGCGTTTTGTTTTCTAAGGATAAAATAAAAGTATCGGGCAAAAAAGAACTGTCCAAAAAGAAACGCTATCAGCAAAAGGGAAACGAGTATAGTTATATAGAAATCGGCTACACTAATTTTTATTCAGATACAAAGGATTGGATCTTGGTCAATACCCAATTTACCGCCAAGGGTACAGAGCGGTATATGACCATGGGCAACTTCAAGAACAACATACGAACCCGAATGTTCAAAACCAAAAAAAATGCCAAACAGGGTGCATATTACTATGTAGATATGTTCAAGGTAGAGAGCATTGATGAAGTTGACACCAAGGTGGTGGCACTAGGTAACAAGAAGTCGACAACCGAGGCTTTTGAGCTGAATAAGACCCATGTTCTTGAAAATATATTGTTTGAATTTGATAAGTTCGAGTTGCTCAAACCGGCCAAAAAAGAACTAAACCGATTGTTCGAACAGATAAATAAAGACAATTCACTGCGTATTGTCATTAATGGTCATACTGATAATATTGGTTCTAATACCTATAATCAAGCTTTATCGAGTAAAAGGGCAAAAGAGGTAGCGGCCTTTTTACAGCACTTGGGCCTGTCTAAAGAACGGATTACTTGGCAAGGCCTTGGTGGTAAAAAGCCTATGGCCAATAATGAAACAGAAGCAGGTCGACAACAAAATAGACGTGTAGAGTTCGTGATTTCAAAAGAAAATCAGTAAAACTAATACTAATATTCTTTCAATAATACATAGGGGTTCACGCCTATTTTCGCTAACTAACTACTTTGTTTAAAACACTTTATGGCCTAAAAAAGCCTATATTAACTTTTTTGGCATTATCTTTGACTTAGAATAAATAATTAATTTTAAATTTTAAGTAATGAGTAAAGGAACAGTAAAATTCTTCAACAACACCAAAGGTTATGGTTTTATAACTGAAGAAGGCGTAGACAAAGATCATTTTGTACACGTATCTGGATTAATAGACGAAATTCGTGAAGGTGATGAGGTTGAATTCGAGCTACAAGAAGGTAATAAAGGATTAAACGCAGTAAACGTTAAAGTAGTTTAATAGATACTAGTTAGTTTTTTAAGACATGAGCCCTGGCATTTTGCTGGGGCTTTTTTTATGAATTTCGATTAATGTTTTATCGGTTAGTTGGTATAGGGGTTTGATAAACAGGTCTTAGTAAAGCATACCAACAATCTAAATCGAATCAAGTACTTTTACTTTTTGCAAAACTAAAATGGCCAATTCAAACCGATCTACTCTTGTTGACCCATCAAAAAGCCCAGTCTTTTATGGTTATATAGTACTTGTAATCGGTACTATTGGTATTTTTTGCAGCATTCCCGGCCAGACGATCGGAGTTTCTGTTTTTACCGATCCCGTAAAAGATGCATTGGGTCTCTCTCGCAATCAGTTCAGTAATGCCTATATGATCGGCACCATTGCCAGTTCGTTGGTCATTGGTAGGGCAGGAGTGTGGTTCGATAAATACGGGGCCCGTTACGTCGCCTTTTTTGCGGCACTCGTTTTGGGCCTCACGCTATTTTTGTGTTCATGGTCGGTTCATATGAGCAATGTTGTCAAGCGTTTTCTTGATCAAGACACATGGGCGATTCCCTTTGTCATCATGTCTTTGCTGTTCTTTTTATTGCGCTTTGCAGGCCAGGGAGTTTTGACCATGGCCTCGCGAAACATGATTATGATCTGGTTCGATAAAAATAGGGGAAAGGTCAATACGTTTAGCAGTGTGGCCATATCATTTGGATTCTCATCTTCACCCCTTTGGATCGATGCCCTAATCGAGAATAACGGTTGGCAAGGCGCATGGCGGTATTTGGGGATAGGGCTTTTTGTTTTCAGTGTTTTTGTTTTCCTCCTTTATAAAAATAGTCCAGAAGAACACGGGCTGTTTCCTGACGGAAAAAAGGAGGTCTCGGAAAACGAAGCGGAGCTGGTACTCAATAGAAAACAGTTTACGCTACTGGAAGCAAAAAGTACCCGTGCCTTTTGGATGTATGGTTTGATCTTGGCCTTCAATAGCTTTTTTATCACAGGCCTCACCTTTCATATCGTATCTATTTTTGCCAGTGAAGGTTTTCCAAAGTCAGACGCGATCTCTATCTTTTTACCGGCTTCGGTGATTGCGGTAACGATTTCAACGATAGCCAATTTTCTCAGTGATTATCTTCAATTGCGATTGTACCTCTATCTAATGATTTTTGGTGGCATCGTGGCCTCAATAGGGTTTTTGTTTTTGTCCACAACTGCTGGTATACCCTTTTTAGTGATGGGTTTTGGTATAATGAGCGGTTTTTTTGCAGTACTCAATACCATAGCTTGGCCCCGTTTTTTTGGCCGTACCCACTTGGGTGCGATTACGGGCAAGGTCATGTCATTTTTGATTTTGGCAAGTGCTCTCGCACCTAGTGTTTTTAGTTTGTGCTATTCTACCTTTGGTTCGTACGAGCTATTGGGTTGGTTGGGCCTTGGCTTTTTATTGTTTTTGGTATTGGGTTCGGTCAAGGCTACAAATCCCCAATAGTTTGATTCTTGTAATCTGCACAAACCTCTAAAATATCGAATTCACCAATCTATGGTAACACAAAACCTCATACCTTTACAAAAACCGGTATATAATGGATTTAAACATAGCAGTACTTATTGACGGCGACAACATTCCTTCGGCCTATGTCAAAGAAATGATGGAAGAAATCGCCAAATACGGCAACCCTACCATAAAACGTATTTATGGCGATTGGACCAACCCACGTTTGAATAAATGGAAAACGGTGCTCTTGGAAAATGCAATTACCCCTATACAGCAGTACGGTTATACCCAAGGAAAAAATGCAACCGATTCGGCAATGATCATCGATGCGATGGATATTCTTTATGCGGGTAAGGTCAATGGTTTTTGTCTGGTCAGTAGCGATAGTGATTTTACCCGTTTGGCGACACGTCTTCGCGAAGCGGGCATGCAGGTTTTTGGTATTGGAGAGAAAAAAACACCAAATCCGTTTATTGTGGCTTGCGATAAGTTTATCTATATTGAGATTTTAAAGAACCAATCTGCAGAAGAGACCACTGGTTCTACAGAGGAAAAATCAAAAGGCAAGAGCGAGGTAGATAAGATCACCTCAAAAGATTTACGGCTTATTGCTACTACCATTGAAGATATAGCAGATGATGATGGCTGGGCTTTTTTAGGTGATGTGGGCAGTTTGCTTCAAAAGAAGCAGCCAAATTTTGATTCTCGTAATTACGGTTTTCAAAAATTGACCCCACTTTTCAATTCTATCAAGGCTATTGAGGTGGAAAGAAGAGAAGATTCTAGAGGTCGAAAAAAGCTTGTGTACGTAAAGATGAAAGAGCAGAGGCGCGGTCGTTTTAAGAAGTGAAATTCAATTTGAAAATATGTTGATTCGCTAATTTGAAAATAATAGTCTAGCTAAAATTTTTAATTTCCCATAAACCTAACTTCGACTGCGCTCAGTCTGACAACTGATTCCTAAAATATTCCTAACCTCTATCTTCAAGTTTCAAAATAGCAGTTGAATATGCACGTGTTTTTTTGCACAAGACCCCGTCGTTGATTAACGATTTTCCGTACGAGGGAATCATTTCAGACAGTTTTTTGCACCAGCCCGTCGATTTCATTTTTTCTGGAAAACATTCGTTCAATACGTTCAGCATAATAGAAACCGCCGTAGACGCTCCTGGGGAAGCGCCTAGTAAAGCCGCTAAGGTCTTGTCTTTGTCAGAAACGATTTCTGTTCCGAATTTTAGTACTCCACCATCCTTTTTATCTTTTTTGATAATCTGTACGCGTTGGCCGGCCGTTATCAGCTCCCAGTCTTCAAATTTGGCTTCGGGGTAGTATTTTACCAAGGCTTCGAAACGTTCTTCTGGTGATTGCATGACCTGTTCGATCAGGTATTTCGTCAATGAGATATTGTGCAATCCGGCAGAAATCATAGGAAATATATTATGGGCATCCAAAGAAAGGGGGAGATCCAAATACGATCCGTTTTTTAGGAATTTAGTCGAAAAACCGGCATAGGGCCCGAACAATAACGAACGCTTCTCATTGAGCATTCGTGTATCTAAATGAGGAACCGACATGGGCGGTGATCCTTCTTCAGCCTTGCCATATACTTTGGCCTCATGTTTTAGAATGACCTCTTTGTTATTGCATTTCAAGAATTGCCCACCTACAGGAAAACCGCCATAGCCATCGCCTTCGGATATATCTGATTTTTCCAAAAGTTTTAATGCGCCACCACCAGCACCAATGAAAACAAAGTCACTGTGAATGGTTTTTTCCTCATCGGTATGTAGATCGGTCACTTCAATTTCCCAACTGCCATCTTCCCTTTTATTGAGATCTTCAATTTGATGGCCTAGGTGAATCTGTACATCATCGCATCCCTTCAGATATGAGATCATCCCTCTGGTAATGGCCCCAAAATTCACATCGGTGCCAATGGGCATTCTCGTGGTGGCGATTTTTTCCTTTTTATCCCTCCCGTTCATCATAAGGGGAATCCATGAAGCGATTTGTTCAAAATCTTCAGCGTATTTCATATCCTCAAAAATGGGATAGGAGGTCAGTGTACGGTGGCGTTTTTTCAAAAAGGCCGTATTGCCTTCCCCAAAAACAAAACTCATATGATCGATATCGTTGATAAAAGGCGTTTTGGTGGTTACAAGTTCGTTCTTGATCAAATAGGCCCAAAACTGCTTTGAAATTTCGAACGACTCACTTATTTTCAATGCCTTTGAAATATCGATATTTCCGTTTTCATCATCGGGGGTATAGTTCATTTCACAAAAGGCGGAGTGGCCCGTGCCAGCATTGTTCCAAGCATCAGAACTTTCTGCCGCCACTTTATCAAGGCGTTCATAAATGGTGATTTTAGCGTTGGGAATCAGCTGCTTCAATAAAACGCTCAAAGTGGCGCTCATGATACCCGCTCCTATTAAGGTGAAATCTTGTTTTTGGCCCATTTAAAAGGTTTTTGGTCAGTACAAAGCTAACAAACCTTTTTTTGGTGGTTTCTCCAAGTAATCCTTCCCCTTAAAATACCTCCTCCAAGAGGAAGGAACTTTTAGATGATACGATTGAATAACTTACTTTGCCAATAACCTAATAACCTATTCTATAAATTCACTTTAAAAAGTTTGGCATTGATCTTGCACTAGTACAAACCGATAGATATTCGGGCTTGTGAAAAGACGAATACCAAGATGAAAATCCAACGAAAAAATAATTCTTTACTTTTACAAATAGATAATCTAAACAAATCAATAACCATG
>CAZEUV010000037.1:19380-21171 GCA_964515285.1 uncultured Maribacter sp.
AAAAAATAATTCTTTACTTTTACAAATAGATAATCTAAACAAATCAATAACCATGAAAAATTCAACGAAAACGACTTTAGGTATTTTAGCCATTGCAATTATGTTTATCTGCGCGCCAATACAAGCTGCGACAACTATAGATAGCTATAATATACAAGACAATGAGATTATTCTGCCCATGGGCAATGATGATTTGATAGGAGGATGGGAGTATACCGTAGAAGGCGGGTCAAAAGGTCTGATGATGATCGTCAACCAAAATGGGGTATTTAAAGTACAGGTTCAAATAAACGCCAACTCTGCCATGGGCAATAAGATTGTCGTAAAAGGAAACAAAATAACCTTTGAAGTTGAATTGAACGGCGAGACGATAGCTTTTGCCCTAGAAGCTAAAGGAAGTAAACTTTCAGGAACCCGAACTTCTAGTAAGGGCGCAATGAACGTTACAGGGGTAAAGAGTATTTCGCCTCAATAAGAGTCAATAGATTTTTGAGCCAGATATAGTAACATATAAATATCATCTAGAACACAAAAGAAGTGTTTTAGATGATATTTTTTTTGGCGTACGATTATTTCATTATTTTTGGTTGGAACAACATTGAAAAAAACCATGAAAAGATTGACCTTACTACTTATTTTGGTCTTTACCAGTTGCGAGCTTTTGAAAGAAAAAGTAGATCTGGTCATTATCAACGCTAATATTTATACCGTAAATGAAGGTTTTGGCAGGGCTGAGGCCTTTGCGGTAAAAAAGGGAAGGTTCGTGGCGGTAGGTACATCCAAAGAGATTCGAAAAACATATACTTCAACTAATATTATCGATGCCGATGGGCGTACCATTACTCCGGGTTTGATCGATGCTCATTGTCATTTTTATGGTTTGGGGCTTGCCCAACAGCTGGTAGATCTTGTAGGTACAAAAAGTTATACCGAAGTTTTGGATCGGGTACAACAGTTTCAGAAAGAGAACCCGAAGGAATTTATAAGAGGTAGGGGATGGGATCAGAACGATTGGGAGGTCAAGGAGTTTCCCACCAAAAAAGAACTCGATTCGCTTTTTCCTGAAACGCCGGTCGCTTTACGACGGGTAGACGGTCATGCCTATTTGGTCAATCAGGTGGCATTAGATCTTGCGGGAATCGATTGGAGCACCAAAGTCGAAGGGGGTGAGATCGTTAGGGGTGCTATGGGGCTTTCGGGTATTTTGATAGACAACCCCATGCGACTTATCGATTCAGTAATACCGACGCCCAATTTACAGGCCAGAATACAGGCGTTAAAAGACGCAGAACAAATTTGTTTGGATTACGGACTTACCACCGTAGATGATGCAGGAATCGATCGGGCTACCATTGAACTGATCGATAGTTTACAGCAAAATGGTGAATTAATGATCCGCGTTTATGCCATGATAAGCAATACCCCTGAGAATCTAGAACATTATCTTTATCAAGGCCCCGTTAAGACCGAAAAGCTCAATGTACGTTCGGTAAAAGTATATGGCGATGGAGCCTTGGGTTCAAGGGGCGCTGCCCTTAAAAAACCTTATTCCGATAAAGAAGGGCATTATGGCGCAATGATCACGCCTGTTGATGAAATCGAAGATCTCGCACGCCGTATAGCGATTTCAGAGTACCAAATGAATACGCATGCCATTGGCGATTCAGCCAATGCCGTTGTGCTCAGGGCCTATGAAAGAGTGTTGAGCGGTCAAGAAGATAGGCGTTGGCGGGTTGAACATGCCCAAGTCATCGATTCAGTTGATTTTGATTATTTTGAAAACGGTATTAT
>CAZEUV010000037.1:21271-24041 GCA_964515285.1 uncultured Maribacter sp.
AGGGGAATGACCATTTGGGCGGCCTATTCTAATTTTGAGGAAGATGAAAAGGGAAGCATCGAAGTTGGTAAGTTTGCTGATTTCACCATCTATAATAAAGATATGATGACCGTACCCATGCACGATATTCCGAATATAATGGCCGAGCAGACTTTTGTTGGGGGAGTGGTACGATAACCTAAACAAAAAAACCAAAGCTATAAGGCTTCGGTTTTTCAATCCCTCATTGAGGGTTTGATTAAAAGGGTATTCTAAAATTACATTTTAATGGGTAGGGTCACTCGGGTTTTGTCCCAGCCCATGACCATATTCGCTCCACCATCTGTTTTCTCGAAAGCGATAGAGAACGCTTCTAAAAATTTGTCTTTATATGCAGCAGTGGCTTTGGCCCGTACTACATCGGCGGACTCATCATAAGAATATGCTCCCCATTGATTCAAGTTTTTGTTCAAGATGATCGTCCATTCTTTGGCACCGGGAATAGTGAATAAAGAATAAGTACCGGCAGCAACGTTCTCACCTCCAAAATCAACATCCTTGTAAAAGGTGATTTCGACAGCTTCGTTTGCCCCCGTTCGCCATACTTCTCCAGCTTTGGCAAGTTCAGACAGCGCACGCCCCTTTAATTGAGGACGGCTATAGGTGATGCGAACAGACTTGTCGGCCACTTTGTAACTAGACGGAAAGGTTGCTGAATCCATTGGGCTTTTATCCAATCCGCTAAAATCTTGTGCGTTAGCATTGATTGAAAAGGCCAAGGCAATTGCCACAAAGGCAAGGGTAATTGTTTTTTTCATAATAGTGTTTGTTTTTGTGTTGTTAAAACTAAAGAGTATTCAATACATTCTCTGCTAAAAAGTCGTTAAAATTTGTACTTCTTACAGAAAGTTAGATTTTAGACTTTATGTGATTTATAGTATTGCGATATGTTATAATATATACATTTATATAGATAAATTGTAAGTAATAATTAATATTTTATTTTATATATGAAACTATACTGTTAGATTTGTATCTGAATTGAAATAAAGATTAGTTTATGTGTGGAATTGTATGTGCTTTTGATATAAAAGAGACTACTGAGGTTTTACGGCCCCAATTGTTAGAGATGTCGAAAAAAATACGACATAGAGGGCCTGACTGGAATGGCATTTATGCAGATGATAAGGCTATTTTGGCCCATGAGCGATTGGCCATTGTGGATCCGACATCGGGTAAACAACCCTTATTGAGTCCTGACGGTAAGTTGATCTTGGCCGCTAATGGTGAAATCTATAACCATAGAGCGCTAAGAAAACAGTTTGAGGGAACCTATGATTTTCAAACAGAATCAGATTGTGAAGTGATTTTGGCATTGTACAAAGAAAAAGGTACCGCTTTCTTGGATGAGATGAACGGAATCTTCGGTTTTGCCATTTACGATGCCGAAAAAGATGAATATTTCATCGCCCGTGACCATATGGGAATCATTCCCTTGTATATGGGATGGGATCAAAACGGCACTTTTTATGTAGCCTCAGAACTGAAGGCCTTGGAGGGTGTTTGCGCTAAGATAGAATTATTTCCTCCAGGACATTATTTGCACAGTAGCGATGGGGAGTTGAAAAAATGGTATTCGAGAGATTGGATGGAGTACGATGCCGTAAAGGAGAACGAGACCAGTATACAAGAAATAAAGGAAGCATTGGAAGCCGCCGTACATAGACAGCTCATGTCAGATGTGCCGTATGGAGTCTTGCTCTCAGGTGGGTTGGATTCTTCGATAACCTCGGCCATCGCCAAAAAATATGCCCAAAAGCGAATAGAGTCCGATGATGCTACTGATGCATGGTGGCCACAATTACATTCATTTTCGGTAGGCTTGGAAGGTTCGCCAGATCTGGCAGCGGCACAAATCGTTGCAGACCATATTGGTACCGTACACCATGAGATAAAATTCACGGTTCAAGAAGGTTTAGATGCCATTAAAGATGTGATCTACAATTTAGAAACCTATGATATTACCACCATTCGCGCATCAACACCTATGTACTTATTGGCGCGTGTCATAAAATCAATGGGCATAAAGATGGTCTTATCGGGTGAAGGGGCAGATGAACTGTTTGGGGGCTATTTGTATTTTCACAAGGCACCGAGTCCAAAAGATTTTCATGAAGAGACCGTTCGCAAACTCGATAAGTTGCATATGTACGATTGTCTGCGTGCCAATAAATCTTTAGCGGCATGGGGCATTGAAGGCAGGGTACCTTTTTTGGACAAAGAATTTATGGATGTCGCTATGCGCATTAACCCAAAAGATAAAATGATCAATGGCGAGCGAATGGAAAAATGGGTGCTTCGAAAAGCCTTTGAAGCGGTGTTGCCCGAAAGTGTGGCGTGGCGACAAAAAGAACAATTTTCAGATGGGGTCGGTTACAGTTGGATCGATACATTGAAAGAGGTAGTCGACAAGGAGGTTTCGGCAGAACAACTTACGAATGCCAAATTCCGTTTTCCTTTACAAACGCCTACCTCAAAAGAAGAGTTTTATTACCGTTCTATTTTCGAGGGACATTTTCCGTCAGATGCCGCCGCCCTCTGTGTGCCTCAAGAACCCTCAGTGGCCTGTAGCACAAAAATAGCGTTGGAGTGGGACGAGGCCTTCAAGAACATGAACGACCCATCAGGCAGAGCCGTGGCCATGGTACATGCCGATGCTTATGAAAAATAATCAACTGTTGTGAAATAAATTTTATTCTGTTTGCCTGTCTATGGCAGGTTTTATTTTAAT
>CAZEUV010000038.1:0-23574 GCA_964515285.1 uncultured Maribacter sp.
CGGTTATGGATGTAGAATCTGCCAATAATACGGGTAACGTACAAAATGCCAATGCCTTTGATGATTTGAACTACCCCTACAACACTGGCCCAGACGGCCCGGGTAATTGCTGTGGGTTTTTTCAACCTAGTTTTGAATTAGGCAATTCATTTCGTACAGAAGGTGGATTACCGCTATTGGACAAATCGTACAATAGTCCTGCCAAAGCTTTGGTGACGGATTATAATGTAGAGTCCGATGCTGCATTCACACCAGATGCCCAACCACTTGACCCAAGAATAGACCATTCTATCGGTAGAAGAAGTATTCCTTATTTGGATTGGATCGCCCACCCTGGAAAGGCATGGATTAGAAGCCAGCCTTATGCGGGACCTTATTCACCTAAAAAGTACATCTACTATAAGTCACAAGAAAACAGCTTTACAGATGGTAGTTCTTGGACCCGTGGTTATGCCATCATGAACTATACGATAATTAGATATGCAGATGTATTGTTAATGGCCGCTGAGGCTGAAATAGAAGCGGGATCTTTGGCCAAGGCCATGGAGTATACGAATATGGTGCGGGCAAGAGCTGCAAAGGCCGAGTTTTGGGTCAAAAACCCCGATGGGTCAGACGCTGCAAATTATCAAATCTCAGAATACCCGGCATCTCAGTTTGCATCAAAGGCCTCTGCTACAATGGCAGTTCGTTTTGAACGTAAATTAGAACTATCCGGTGAAGGGCATCGCTTCTTCGACTTGGTTCGTTGGGGTATTGCAGCCGAAGAATTAAATGCTTATTTGGCCTATGAATCGAATTTGCTGGTCACCAAATTTGGTGGCGCAAGTTTTTCTGCGGGAAAAAATGAGTACTATCCCATTCCGCAGGCTCAAATTGATATTCAAGGTTCTGATGTGTTGACACAGAATCCAGGGTATTAAAAAGTTATTTTTTACACTAGAAAAAAGCTGCTCTAATGAGCAGTTTTTTTTTGGTTTTTCATTTTTCTTCGATCATCTTTGTAATCTTTAGAATATCTGTATTGATTATCAGAAATAAACATGAAAAATATACGCTTCACAAGGCTTGGTTTAATTATTGCCACTCTTTCGGTTTTCATTTGGAGGTGTAAAGACAAACCTCCTTCCTCCATGTTCACTAAAGTAGATGCCTCAGAATCTGGGTTGAATTTTATCAACCAACTGACTGAAAACGATTCCGTCAATATTTTGGATAATGAATTTGTGTACAATGGTGCGGGGGTTGCTCTTGGTGATGTCAATGGAGATGGTCTTGACGATATTTTTTTAGCGGGCAACCAAGTCGACAACAAACTCTTTATCAATAAGGGAAAATTGAAATTCAATGATATCTCACAAACTGCCCATATACAAAAACCAGATTCGTTGATGTGGTCTTCAGGTGTTTCTATTATTGATATCAACCATGACGGTAAATTAGACATCTATGTTTGCAATACCTTTAGAAAAGGAGAAAAACAACGTGCCAACCTTTTGTACATCAATCAGGGGAACAATGCTAATGGCACTCCTTCTTTTACAGAAATGGGGGGGGTATATGGTGTTGCCGATACTAGCTATTCTTCACATGCCCAGTTCTTTGATTATGACAATGATGGCGATTTGGATCTTTTTATAGGCGTAAACCGTATTGATGGCATAGATCCTGGTGAATTCAGACCCAAAGACGATGATGGCACTTCAAAAAGTAGGGACGTACTGTACGAAAATCAGCAAAATGACAGCCTTGGGCATCCAAAGTTTGTGGATGTTTCCCAAAATGCGGGCATACGTTACCACGGCTACAGCCACAGTACCTTAATTCATGATTTCAATGAGGACGGATGGCCTGATCTTTACGTAGCCAATGATTTTCTAAGTAATGATCTAATATACATTAACAACCAAAATGGCACATTTACCAATCGAGCTGGAGATATTTTCAAACATTTTAGCCTTTCCTCTATGGGAAGCGACATTGCTGATGTTGACAACAATGGCCGAATGGATATTATTACAACGGAAATGCAACCGTACTACAATAAACGCAAAAAACTTTTCCAAGGCCCCAGTAGTTATCAAAAAGAGATTTTTACCAGAAAATACAACTACGAATACCAATATGCCCGAAACACCTTGCAACTGAACTGGGGTATCAGCTCAGAAACCCAATTACCCATTTTTGCGGATATCGGCATGCATGCAGGAGTACAGGAGACCGATTGGAGCTGGGCACCACTATTTGCAGATTACGATAACGATGGTTGGCAGGATCTTTTTATCACCAACGGCTTCCCAAAAGATGTAACCGATAGGGATTTTGGAGATTTTAGAATAACCGCCAGTAGATTGCTCAGTAAAGAAAAATTGATTGCTGCCATCCCAGAGATTAAGATACCCAACTTCATTTTCAAAAACAATGGGGATTCCACTTTTGATGATGTCACTAAATCATGGGGGCTAAACTTTGGAACGTTCTCTAACGGTGCCGTTTATGGAGATTTAGATCAAGACGGAGATTTGGATTTGGTCGTCAACAATATCAATGACCCTGTTTTATTATTGGAGAACCATTCTTCTCAACTTTTACATGAAAAACATTATTTGAGAATAAAATTAATCGGAACCAATAAAAACCAAGCGGCCATAGGTGCTATGGTAGAGGTTTACTATGATGGTATGTGCCAAAAGAAATCACTATTGTCAGGTAGAGGCTATCTTTCACAGCCAGAACAAATACTACATTTTGGTTTGGGCAACAATGCCAAGGTAGACAGTATCTACATTAATTGGCCTGGAGGAAACAAGCAAGAATTAACTAAAATCAGCACTGACACTACCTTGAACATCGTGTACCGACCAAATATACCTATCGTGAGAAAATTAAGGGATACCTTAGACAAAACATTGGTAAAAGAGGTCTCCGCGAAATATAATTTAAAGCATCTAGGCGCTGATTTCGATTTCATTGACTTTAACTTTCAGCGTACACTGCCCCATAAATTTTCTCAATATGGCCCATCTATAGCTATTGGTGATGTAAATAATGATGGATTGGATGATATGTTCGTAGCCGCAAGCAGAAAATACAAGGAAAAATGGTTCTTGCAAAAAAAGAACGGAAAGTTCGAACAGAAAGAAGTGGCCTATAAACAAAATGAGCAATTAGAAGAAGAGGATGCAGGCACTTTACTTTTCGATGCCGATAATGATGGTGATTTAGATTTATACATAGCAAGAGGTTGTGGGCAATATCCAACAGGCCATGATTATTATAAGGATGTATTGCTTATCAATGACGGAAAAGGAACATTTACAGAAGCAATCAACGGCCTTCCAAATCTAAAGATAAACTCATCGACTATTAGAGCAGCGGACTTTGATCAAGACGGTGATTTGGATCTTTTTGTGGGCAGTAGGGTTCAGCCTTTTTCGTATCCCATGTCAGAACGATCCTATATTCTACGAAATGAAAGCACCCAAAACAATCCAAGTTTTGTAGATGTAACTGAAAAAATATCCAAAGAACTTATTTCGCCAGGTTTGATAAGCGATGCTCTTTGGACCGATTTTAATGGCGATTTTTGGCCAGATTTGATTCTAGCCGGCGAATGGATGCCCATACGCTTTTTCAAAAACAACAAAGGTACTTTGGTCGAGATTACAGATACTACTGGCGTAGAAAATCAATTGGGATGGTGGAACAGTCTTGCAGCCGTTGATATTGATAATGATGGTGATATGGACTATATAGCCGGTAATTCTGGAAGTAATATTAATTTTCAGGGTAATCTCGAACAACCTGTACGTGTATATGCAAAAGATTTGGATGAAAATGGCACTATAGACCCATTGATTTCATATTATTTAAGGGATAGTATCGGTACAAAACGAGAATATCTGTACCACCCCTGGCAAGATGTCACCAAACAATATGTGGGTATTCGAAAAAAATTCAACTCATTTGGAGAGTTTGGTACTTCAACACTTCCAGAAATGTTTTCCGATGGACTTCTGGACGACGCTACGGTATTGTCATTCAATTACATGGAATCTTCTTGGATAGAAAACCTTGGAAATAGCAAGTTCGAACTACACCCGTTACCTATTGAAGCACAATTGGCCCCTATCTATGGTATATTACCCATAGATTTAAATAATGATCAAAACACAGACCTCCTTCTTATCGGAAATGATTACGGAATGGAAGTACAGCAAGGCAGGGCAGATGCTTTGGTAGGGCTTGCCTTTAAAAATGACGGTAAAGGTAATTTTACCCTTATCGCTCTTGAAGAAAGTCGTTTTTTTGTACCAGGTGACGGAAAAAGCTTGGTTTCTTTGAATATTGCCAATGAAAAAACGTTAATCGTAGCATCACAAAACAATGATTCCCTACGAGTTTTTGAACCTACAAGAAAACCACTCCAGAAACTAGTAGGACTACGACCCAACGAAGTAAAGGCCAAAATCTTATATCAAAATGGGAAGCAAAGCACACAGGAGTTTTATTGGGGGAATACGTTTCAATCCCAATCCAGCAGGTATGTAATCTTAAAGAACGGCATTAAAGAAATTCACCTTTATGATAATTTAGGTAAAGAAACCAGAGTAATCAATCATTAAATACTTCAGGTTTTAGTGCTCATTTTTATGCTTATAATCCCCAAATCTATATTTTACCGTTCGCTTTAGGGGGATGTTCATTCCTTTGGTTTCTTCAAGCCAATCGTAAATTGCAGCGGACATCGATTCAGCAATATCTTGTTTATCTGGGTCAGCAATAAGGTTGTACATTTCCTCAGGGTCGTTTTCTAGGTCGTACAATTCATTACGGTCCCAAATGCCCTGGTACTTCATATACTTGTACTTATCAGTTCGCATACCGAACACGGTCGGCGTCATAGGAAAATCATACTCCCAATAATATTCGTAAAACACTTCTTTTCTGGAAGTGGCATTTGCATCTCCCGTTAAAATAGGAATAAAAGAAACCCCTGGCATATTGTCTGGCTGCTTCACCCCTGCCTCGGCCAATACTGTAGGACCAATATCTATATTTTGTACCATTTGCTGCGGGGTCTTTCCCCCTTCAAACAATTCAGGGCATCTTACCAATAACGGAACCTTGACCGATTCTTCATAAAAATGACGCTTATCGATCAAACCATGTTCTCCCCAACTGAAACCGTTATCCCCCATATAGATGACCAAAGTAGATTCGTCCAAACCTTCTTTCTTTAAATATTCCATAACCGTGCCCACACTCTCATCTACACCCAAAAGCGTCTCACAATAATCAACCACCATCTTATGTATATCAAGATTGTCATGGTACATATAATCTACACCATGCCAACTTATTCGCTGGTCGGCGACCCACTGCGGCCATTTCAGGTCACGATATGCCCCAGTCTTGGTCTGGTCGTAGGTGGTAGGCAGATCTATCTGTTTTCCCTTATATTTTCCTTTATGGCGACGTGCAGGTTGAAAACCTGCATGAACTGCCTTATGTGATAAATACATGAAAAATGGTTTTTTCTTGTCCCTTTTATCCAACCAATCGATTGCATGCTCCGTTAAAAGATCGGTGATATAGGTAGAGTCTTTGTAAGTGGTTCTTTTTCCATTAATATTCAAGGTCGGGTTATAGTAGACGCCTTGCCCAACAAAACTCTCCCAATGGGTAAATCCTGGTTGGGGCTTATCACCGTGATCACCCATATGCCATTTTCCGAAAAATCCCGTTTGATAACCTGCTTTCTCTAAATACTGCGGAAAATAGGTCAGATTACCAGGGTCAGGGGCTTGATTGTCAACAATGGTGTGGGAATGTGAGAACTGTCCGGTCAAGATCGAGGCCCTGCTTGGCGAGCACAAAGAGGTGGTTACAAAAGTATTGGGCAGATAGGCTCCTTCAGCAGCTAACTTGTCCATATTTGGGGTTTCTAGCCAAGGCACCTTTCCTGTAAAGCCCATATAATCATACCGATGGTCATCAGTCAAAATAAAAATTATATTTCTAGGCTTCTTTTTTACCTTGGCCTTAAATACAGCAGAACCATCTTCTAAAATACCTAATGTATTTGGATCACTATTGCTCAGGAAGAAAAAACATCCTATAAGTAGTATTGAAATCTTTAATGTTCTCATATTTAAATTGGGTGTTTTAGTTATTATTCAATATCGCCATGTTTTTTATATGCTTTCCAAAAATCATCGTGCATGGCATCTTCGTCTATTTTAGTATAGACCCCTATGTTGCGTTGGGTATTTTCAGGAGGAGTGGTTCTTTGATCCAAAACGGCAAAAGATGGGTTGACTATAGCCTCTACCAAAGCTAGATCCCACATAATCCAGTTTTCATTCGCACCACCATTGATTTCACTCCATCGTTTAGCCAATATCTTAGCATTCTCAGTATTTATATTCTCGAGGTGTTCCAGTGTTTTCTTCTTTTCAAATATAAACCGATCCACCATACTAATAGGAAGCATTATCAGATCCAGGCCCTCGGTATTAAACAACACATCCAAGGCATTCAAATCGTTTCTTGCATTGAAGGAATTTTTGTTCCATACGCCTGTGATGGCATCGTAGCGAGTACCCAACATATAGACCTTGATATTCGGAATGATTTCGGGAGCTGTTAATATAGCAGCGGCCACGTTGGTAGCAGGACCGAAAATGCTAATATTGAGTTTACGATCCTCTGAATAGGTTTTTGCCGTTTCAATTATAAAATCAATACCAGCAGCTTTCGGAATCTGTGCCCCTTCATAAAAACCCCAAGCATAACCTACCATTTTTGAAGCCCCCACAGGGTGTGGTATATCAATTCGGCCCAAAGATTCAAGCAGTTTCTCATTGAGATCCTGACCTATGCCCACCGTATTGATGTCTTTGGTTTTGTAGATATGCCACATATCATCGGTCACCAATTGCGGATTGTTGAAATGTGCCGATACCACGCCTACCATATTTATATTGGTATCCAATACGGCTCGGGTCAATGCGTATAGGTCATCCATCTCGTTTCCCGTATCAGTGTCTACAATCAAATCCAATTTTTGGGCAGTGCTATTGAAAACTCCAAGGGTAAACAATAATACTATACCCAATCTCATCTGCTTTATCATTTGACCGTGAATTTTTGAACCCTCCAATTGAATACCTCGGTTACGTAAATAGCGCCCGACACGTCAACCGCTATACCATGAGCTGCACGAAACTGTCCCGTTTTTTTACCTGGGTTTTCATAGGCTCCCAGTATTTTACCTTTTAAACTGAGATGGAGTATTTTTTCATTGTTTCCATCAGTCATGTACAAGGTGTCTTTGTAAATAGCTAGTCCCCACGGGGTACCGAGATTCGTCCATGACTCCAAGAAATCACCATTGGCATCGAACAGTTGAATTCGATTGTTGTGACGGTCGGCCACATAGACTGTTCCCTTTTTATCGACCACAATATTATGTGGATTATCAAAATTACCGTCTTCCGTTCCTTTCTCTCCCCATGTCTTTAAATAATTGCCCTCATGATCGAACATTGCAATTCTGGAATTACCATAACCGTCGGCTACATATATTTTTCCGTCTTCAGCAAAGGCAACGTCGGCAGGTTTAAAAAAGAGTGCCGTATTGCGTTCTTTATCCAATAAACCACTGCTCTCTTTTCTTCCCAGAACCATTTCAATTTTACCTTTCGGACTGACTTTGAGCACAACATGCAATTCTAGATCGGTGACCCAAATATTATCTTGATCATCAATACGCAGACCATGAGGAGCCATGAGCATACCATTTAACCATGATTTGACAAAACCGCCCTTTTCATCGAACTCCAATAATTTCTTGGTTCCGGCATTAAGAACAAAAACATGGCCTTTTGAATTGATGGCCACGCCCGTTGGCGTCATCAAATTGGCATCAAAAGGTATTTTGAGAAACTCTTCTTGCGGCTGCAAATCGAATTTTGGCGTTTCTTGAGAAAACCCATTAAAAACAATAAAAGCCATTGCAAGTGCGTAAAAAATATTTTTCATGATACGTGTTTTATTATTTTCTTTTTTGCTCGATAAACCAAGTGTACAACGCTTCCGTATTATACGCTTTGACCCAAGAATCATGGCCGACTCCTGGGTATTTTGTGAATTTCACATCATAATTCATTTCTTTAAGCCTTTTCACCATTGCCTCGGATTCTGATATGGGAATGGACGCATCTTCTTCACCGTGAAAGACCCAAATGGGCATTTCTTTATCGATCCATGCGGCATAGGGTACGGGAGTCATTCCACAGACCACGGCCAGTGCCGCAAATTTATCAGGGTATTGCACAACCATTTCCCATGCGGCTCCTCCTCCTCGGCTGAGTCCTGTTAAATAAATACGGTTCTTATCTATATTATTATTTTCTACAATACTATCAAGCAATTGATTGACAGCTCGTGTGTTCCACCACTTTTTTTGATTCGGGTTTTGGGGCGCCAATATCAAAAAAGGAAATTGCTTGCCCTGAGCTATCAATTTTGGTGGGCCATTTCGCTTAACGGCAACTAGGCTATCACCCGACTCACCTCCCCCATGCAGAAATAATAGCAAGGGAAATTTCTCATCAGAACTGGTTTCATAATCTTCGGGGTAGTACAAATAGTAATTCAATTTTTCAACGGTAACCGTTTTCATTTCTGCATCTATCAATTGCGAGGTAGATTGTGCAGCACAGCCTTGTAAAAGAAATAAAACTGGAAAAAGGTAAAAAAAATTTCTCAAGACTATTTATATTTTGTACCAATTTACAAAAAGCCAATGAATGAAATTGCCCCATTACATAAAAGTTGAAGCAAAAAAACAGTCTCTTAAAAAAACAATAGAAAAAGGCACCCAAAGGCGCCTTTTTCTATTGTTTCGAAAATTGCATGATTTATCTGTACAAGGTAAAGTGGCCTACGTAACGTATTTTACTCTTGTCATTTGCATTTATTACATACCAATAATCTCCTGTAGGTAGTTCATTACCTTCATAGGTACCGTCCCAAGCATCTATTTGGTTCAAAATGGCCACCACCCTTCCGTATCGATCATAGATTTTAACTTCTATATTCGGGAAGAATTCTCGGTTTTCAGGAGACCATTTATCATTGTTGTTATCGCCGTCAGGGGTAAAGAAATTCGGAATCTCCAACATACCTGTAAATTCAAATGGTATGGTAACCACAGCTACACATCCCCCTTCATCCCTAACCTCTACGGTAACAACCGTACTTTCATTCGTTAAGAACACGGTTTCGGTTCCAGTGGATTCACCCTGAAAGAAAAATTCATAGTTTCCGTATCCACCTTCCGCACTGGCGGTTACTTCGTTCGGGCCGGTTTTTTCAGCTACCAATGTAAGAGGGTCGTACACTTCGGTCGAGAACTCCACAAAATTGGTACATCCGTTTTGGTGGTAGATATACACGATATGGTCACCCGCAGGCAAATCGCCCCAAGTAGTCTCTATTCCTGCCAAGGCACTGATCGCATCTGTAGGGTCAACTGGATCCAAGGCGAACAATAAATCTGGTAACAGGCTGGTGTCTTGCATATTCACCGTTGCCGTACTGTTGGGGAATATACCTTCACAACCATATTGAACATCTGGTTCGGCTGTAAGGTCAACCCCGATGGCAATAGGTATAATTAAATCTGCGGTACAGCCATTTGCATCTTGTATCAAGATAATATAAGATTCACCACCTATCAGGTTATCAAAGAACAGATTGTCATTTCGAACGAAAACCTCGCTTCCGTCAGAATTTGGACCAATTAGTTTGGTCTCATAGTACAAAGTAATAGAGGTAAACGTACTGTCAACAAAAGGAGTTCCACCAACAATGGCTATCTGTGCAGTACCATCTTGAAAACCGATACAGGTTTCAGGGGACGAGTCAACAAGGGTAGCGGTCAATATTTCAGGTTCGATAACCTCTATAACATCCCTTTCAAAACACCCGTTCTCATCTTGTATCAAGATCTCATAACTACCCACTGCCAATTCATCAAAGGTATAGATACCCGGAGTTGTGATCTCACTAAAGAATTCATTGAAATTGGGTGCTATGGCAAATTGTATCAATCCTACACCACCACTTGTCACTTCTATTGTAATGGTACCATCTTGTTCGCCATTACACGTTACAGGGGTTGATGCCACAGTATAAATAATCGGTTCTGGTCTTACTATTTCAAATGGTCCCGCTATATCACTACAAGTGGCTCCACTTATTACGGCGATATAATAATCGGTTCCTTGTGGTAGCCCCTCAAACGTACCATTGTCTTGAGGTCCTCTAAAAACAGTTGCCGTTGCGGCCGGTGCAAATGCATCAACGGGATCGCCATTGTACAAGGTGAACATTTCGCCACCTACTCCCCCATTGATAAAGGACTCTATTCGACCATCAAGCTCAGAGGCACAAGAAATATCATCGGGCAGGTTTGGTAACAGGGTTATACCTGTAGCATCTGTCATGGTAATACCGTTTGATCGAACGGGCATACATGTATTCGATGCATTTTTCTTACGAACATCGAATTGATAAAGTATTCCTGCAATACCGATAAACAGTTCTGACGTTCCTACCATATCGGTATAAGAACCAACCTGAACCCCATTTTCAAATCTAAGATACTCATAGGTAAATGACGGGTCGGGGTTCTCAATGAACAAACGAATCTCTCCATTACCACCGCAACCAGGCACCTTGGTCTGTACCAATTTGGGTTCTACAGGTGGGGGTGGGTTTACAAAATATGGTATTGTCACAAAAATACAGCCATAACTCGATGATACTTCTATCGCGTACCAACCTCCGCTAATAAATCCACCACTAGCACCTATAAAGGTGGGGGTGTTCTGTAATCCGCTGGTCGAAGCGATGTCGGTATTGTCGTTGCTGTTCAAATACAGTAATCTATAGTTGTAACCCGCACCTGCAAAACCTCCGGTCGCACCTGCGGTTGCCGTAGTGGCATCTCCCGTTGTAGGATCATAGGCTTCCAGAATGGCATTATTGCCATTCGGACATTGTAATGCCAGCGGTTCGCGTATACCCGCATCAATTGGCGGAACAATGGGCAAATTGATATCAAAGGTAGCTGTACAGCCTTCCACATCGCGTATTTCGACCCGATAATCACCACTTGCCAAGTTTTCAAATTCATTGTTGTTCGAATAAGGCACAACTTCAACATAACCAGAACCACCATCTCTCAATAATCTGAATTCGTAGGGCGTAGTATCCCATCCATTTATTCCGGTTGCTTCTATTTTACCTGTATTGTCATTACAGCTCACATTACCTATTTCCACAGCAGAAACATCCAAAGTTCCGTTCGGGGTACGTATCGTTGCCACATTACTATCAGAGGTACAGAAAGGCATTGCAGTTGAAACCACTTCTACAAAGAAATTCCCCCCGGGCAGGCCAGAAATCGTTTCCGGGTTGTTGGCCGTATCAAAATTACCCGTGGCCAAAGGCGTTGTCTTTGTTATATCGCTTCCTTCGTACACGGTATAAGAATATAAGCCCGTATAATCGGTAACTTCGATAGATAAGGCTCCATCACTGGCACCAAAACATTGTATTGGTTTGGCCTCACTAATTACCACCGTTGGTTGTATGGGCTCAACGACCGTATGTTTGGGCATGGGGTATACACATCCAAAAGGTTCATTGTCTTGAATCTCGAAAAGATAATCGCCTGCCGCTGGTAAGAATACATCCACATAGTTGTTACCGGGAGTGTTGGTTACAGGGGCAACAGCAACGGCAGATATAGTAGATACCGTGAAATCAGCTGTTCCGACCACCTCAATGCGTACACGCTCTGGATCCCTACAATTCAAGGGGTCGATCTGCACTATAGACGAAGTAACGTCCATTGGTGGGTTTATACTGACATTTGCAGTCGCCTGACATCCGTTGTCATCAATGGCATATACGGTTATATTCTGTACACTACCATTGTCAACAATCTCAAAAGTGTTACTGGTCTGGTAGTTTTCAAAACCTGTTATACTATACCGATAGTTTGCTGGGGTACCGGGACTCGTTAGCGTTACCGTAATTGTTGTAGAACTAAATCTATTCGCTCCTGGCTCACAAGTGAAATCAGGTGCTGCTGCACTAATAGAGAAAACAGGAGGTTCAACAATAATCAATTCACCTGACAGGTCGGTACAGTTTCTTGTGGATACCACCTCAACCTCATAGCTGCCCGGGGGCAAACCTGGGAAAGATCCTGATGCATTGTTGGTAATCAACGCTCTCGAAACGAAGTCCACTAAACGGTAGTCTATCGGTCCGTCGGCATCGGTTCCTGCTTGAAGCACAATATCGATACTTCCGTCATCGTCACCAGTACAAGTCACATTTTCAGGCGTTGTAGGTAATATTACCGGTACAACAGCAGCATCTAAGGTGATATTCGAAACCAAGAAGGTACAGTTCGAAACACCATCGGTTACCAGATTATCGGTTACCAATACCTGATAGCTTCCCGGTCTCATTCCCGTAAATACAGGATTGTTATTTTGTGATATGCTTACAGGGTTGCTAAGATAATCGGTACCGGTAAGGGCATAATCAAAATCACCACTACCTCCATTCGGAATTATCGTTATTACACCATCCGCATCATTACAGGTAGTTTCGGTACTGAAACCTCCAGAAGCTGAGAGAAATTCATAAACTACAGCGGTTCCTTGGCTTGTACAACCGTTCGCATCTATAACATCAACAAGATAATTGCCGGGTGTGCCTACCGTAAAGGTATATTCCCAATTACCAGCGTTCAATACCCCAAACTGGGTATCACCGCCCAAGGTAAATCTAGGAGTGTCAACTGTTGCAGGTACACTAACGATAATATCGAAAGAAGGCGATGCAACGGCACATTGGTTATCGACCACAAATGTTGGTACGGGCAATGCCGGGTCCAAAGGAATGATCTCGGCAATTGCAAACGAGGTACAACCAAGGTTATCTCTTACATAAACATCATAATTGCCCGCTGGGCCGAAAAAGGTCGTCGCAGGTGTGAAATCACCTGGTGTTGGGGGCACACTTACTGCCATAAAGGCAAAGGTGTAGGGGCCACCGGCACCACCGTTACCTTGTACGGTAATCGAACCATCAGCAGTACAGTTGGCCGGTGTCAAGGTCAAAATATCTATGGATGGAAGGTTCTGTACTATCGTTACAGAAGCTGCATCGGTACAATTATCGGTAAGGTCGGTCACTATTATTTGATAGTTGCCCGGAAGCGTTTCGTGTGTTCCCGAATGTGTTGGCGACACGTTGATCGGTGACTCCAAAGTAATTCGAACACCAGTATCAGTATTCAATAATTCGACCACAAGATCACTGTTGGGAGCAAACCCATTAATATCATAAGTGATTTGACCATTCCGGCTAATATCACAATACCCAGCAGTTGTACTGGCGGTAACATCCAAAGTAGATGGACCGTTAATTGGTGGAATCTCCACAAAATAAATACAGCCCGTACCTACATCGGTTACTTCTACCGTATAGGTCACCCCAAATTGCAGTCCATTGAATGTATGTCTTCTTGGTGGAATATTAGGCGTTACAGGTAGCGCTGGATCGTTCTCTAAACGAATCAAGAATGGTCCAACACCGCCAAAAATCTCTACGGTATTGCTAAAGCCCGTTAAAGTACAGACCGGGATAACAGAATCGGGAACAACGGTAACGGTAGTTTGTACTACGGTAACCGAATCAGTATCCCTACAGCCCAAAGCATCAATGGTTACAACGGTATAATTGCCCGGTGCCAAATTACTGAAAGTCTCGCTGGTACTGGCCGTTGGCCCTATTCGGGCAATTTCAGTACCGAATTCATCCTCTAAAATATACGTAAAATCAGGAGTACCTCCAGTAACATTCGTTATTTGAACCGTACCTTCTACGGCACTGGCACTACAAACCGCCAATGTTGGTACCACGGTCGCATCTGGTGGTGGGGTACTATCTAAAGGAATCGTTACGGAAGCCGGTAAGGTTTCACAGCCCCTTGAATCACGAACCACATACGCATAGGTCTGGCCGGCGTTCAGGTTCGAAAAAGTGGATTGTGTACCAAAAGCCCCACCATCAAAACTTATCAGATAGGCAGGAATACCACTAGTAGCATCTGGGGTTATGGTAACAATACCGTTGTTGTTAAGACCACAACTTGCCGGTGTGACCACTACAGTTGCGGGGTCTATTGATTGTGGCGGATTCAACGTAATCATGGTCGATTGCGCAATACACCCTTCATTGTCAGATACCCTAAAGATATAGTCTCCGGGTACGTTCGTATCATATAGGAAGTTATTCGAGGTAAATGGCACAGGAGCAGAAAAGCTTCCTCCGTTATCTGAACTTACCTCGTATAATTTAGGGGTGACACTTGCAAGATATCCTCCTGTAACAAGTACACGTATCTGTCCGTCTGCACCACCACAGGGTATTTCGGTCTCTATGCTTGTATTTACCCTTAACTGTGGACGAACCGTAATATTAATATCGTCACTACAGCTATTGCCATCAACTACCTCTAGGGTATAATTCCCCGGGCTAAGACCTGGGAATATGGGACTTGCCTGTAAAGGGCCACCATTGATCCTGTATTGATGGGTACCGATCGCCGCCGATCCCGCGGTAGAGGTCACGACCATTGTTGCCCCCGTTCCGGGAATATAACAGAAATCGGAAGCTACGGCATCTAAACTAATAGTCGGGGCATCTATAGGTGTAAGGGTGAAATTAAATGTGTCGGTACAGCCTTCGGCATCGGTAACCGAAAGGGTATAGCTGCCCGTTACTGAAAGATTACCAAAAGTCGGTCCAGCCTTAGGGCCTACCGTGGTAGCTCCTCCAGGAAATACCAATGTATACCGATTATTGCCCCAGCCACCGGAAGCATTGGCCACTACCCTGCCCAAATTGCCGTTCGCACAGCTCATTGCTGTCACCGTGCCGGTCAAGGCCAAGGGTGTAGCAGGTTCATCAACCGTAATGCTGGCCGTATCGGTACAACCCGTATCGGCATCGGTAACAGTAATAGTATATGTTCCTGCACCCAGAGCGGTAATATCGACTTCTCCAGCATTCTGGGGAGCGCTCTCTGCTCCAGCGTTTATATTATAGGTGTAGTTATTGGTGAATCCGTCAATAAGAAAAGTACCCGAACCATCGGTTGCACCCGTACATACTTTGGTATCGCCACCTGATTTTACACGAGCTCTGATCGAGCTGAGCAATGCAGGCGTAAAGCCCTCGGTATATGTACAGTTATTGGCATCGGTCACCTGAAAAATATACGATGTGGTCGTGCTCAATCCTATAAAGGTATCACTTGCGCCGTTGTTAATGGTAACCGGACTTATAATCGAATAATTAGTTATTGCCGCACTACTTGTTGCCGTAAGCTGAACATCAGAAGTATTGGTCATACAACTAATATTGCTTTGTACAAAATCGATATCGGTAGGTGGATCTACATCTGAAATAGTAATCGGTGTAAGTTCTAAACGGCATCCACCACCATCTTCTATCATCGGAGTGTAGGTACCAGCTACAAGATTAGGATATGACGTGGTCGCTGTAAAATTAAGTCCGTCAATACTAAAAACATATCCACTACCCGAGCCACCGCTTGCTGCGCCAAAATCGATTCGGCCACCAACAGTACCGCCGAGACCGTCACAGGTACGGTCTGCGATTTTAGTTGCAGATCCAACAATTACGCCAACGTTTGTTACCGTAACCGAAGGCATGGCCAAGGTACATTCAAAACTACCTTGTTGGTATCTTACCTCTAGATTGTTGTAAGTTCCTGCAGGAACCGATATTACAGGATTCGTATCCCAAGGGTCGCTAGAAGCTACACGAAATGAAAGATTATAGCCATTTGAATTTACTACATTGAAATTAATTTTCGCACCACCGTTTGAACAGGTTCCATTGGTACCCGTTGCATTTACTACTGGAGGTGAAAGGTTCTCTACGTTAGATGAGGCCGTAATCGTACACCCGTTACTATCGGTTATCAAAAAGTCATAAGTACCAGGGGAAGTTACCGTATATATCGTACTGCCTGTATACGAAGGACTAGCCGGACCAGCTCCATTTACAATAAAGGTATAAGGTGCCGATCCCCCGGTGGTATTGACCGTGATATCTACACTCGCAATGGTAGCACAACCAAAACTGCTGTTTACCTCGGTGGAGGCATCAAGAGCGGCCAAACCGTTTCCTATTACAATAGGGTTGTTGCTAGTATCCCGATCCTGTCGAGGTGGATCTATACCATTCAACAAATCTCCAGTACATTGTTGGGTCTCTACCTGAACTGTATACGTGCCAAAACCTACAGCTGCAAAGGTGTAGGTAGACGCAGGTATAAAAGCCGTAAATTCCTGAGGGGTGCCCATAGCATCCAACAAAGTATATTTATAGGGTCCCGGAACATTATTTGCAGTTGCTGTAACAGTACCCGTATCTCCTGAACATTGTGCATCGGTAAAAGTTACATCGATCGTAATATCTTGTTGCAGAATCTCAATTGGGGCATAAGGATACTCACATGCACCTGGTGTGCCCTGTTGACGTGCTTTGATATTGTAGATACCCGGCGACAAATTATCAAATACCGGTCCTTGCCACGGCCCAAAACCACTGCCGCTATCCATACTGTACTCATAGGCACTTGAAAGGCCCGTAATTTGTATTCGACCAGGTACTCCACAGATAAAATCGGTTTTTACAAACGTTTGGGTAATGGTACTCTTTGTAATTTCAAAATAATAATATGGGCCTGTACCATTCACACGAACACGAAATTCGGCTCCGGTCGAAGCTGAAATAGTGCTGGCATCGATATTAAATTGTTGTCCGGTCTGTACTTGCGTATACGAACACCCGGTTTGAGGGCAAGGAACATTTGTGTCAGGAGTACAAGATCCACTCAACTGTTCCCAAGAAACACTGCTAAAAGGTGCGCCTTGCAAAGAAATAATTCTATCATCAAAATTACCACAAAGGGTAAATCGGGCAATGGTACTACCATCATCGGCACATGTTACTTCCTCATCCGCCCCTTGAATAATAGTAGCGAACATGGGTGCGTTGATTACTTTTACGCTATTGTTCGATCTTGGTTCAAGAACACTATTGGAAGATTCACTCGTGGTATCCTCACTAGCACTGGTCGTAGAGGTTTCCAATATGGAAGCGACTTCGGTGATAAAAGTATATACTTTGGTATTTGCAAGAGCTGTGGTACATACTACTGATAGGCTTATCAATAGTAGCGCATACAGAATATGCCATTGTTTTTTTTGGAGCATAGGTTAAGTCGAATTTGGGCAAGAACATATGACCTGGGAATCACAATATTCTTTGGAGTAATTGTTTAAACTTATAAATTCTCTTTATATTTAACCCCTTAGGGTTTACCTTATATTATTCAACTAACGTTCTATTATGAAAAATAGTGTACTACTTACTTGCTTATTCGTTGTAATGCTTAACTACTCTTGCGCCCAAGACCCTCAAAATCAAGCAACTGTACCTACTAAAATAGCGTTTTCGGCGCAATTACTGATCGATGAAATGCAGATTCCTTGGGGTATGGCGTTCTTGCCAGATGGTAGCATGTTGGTTACCGAAAGATCTGGCACCCTCATTCATTTTTCCGATGGAAAAAAGACACAGGTTTCCAACGTACCTGAAACCTATCAAAGAGGACAAGGCGGACTGTTGGATATTGAACTGCACCCCAACTATGAAAACAACAGTTGGATCTATATTTCGTATGCTTCTTCCGATGGTGACGAAAAGGGAGGACACACCGCATTGATACGTGCAAAAATAAAAGATAATGCATTGATTGAAAATAAGTTACTGTACAAAGCCTCACCGAATACTACAAAGGGTCAACATTTTGGTTCGCGCATTGAATTCGACAATGATGGCTATCTTTATTTATCTATCGGAGAACGGGGTGAACGTGATGTAAACCCTCAGGATATTGCGCGTGACGGAGGCAAAATATATCGGTTTTTCGATGATGGAAGAATTCCTGAAGACAATCCTTTCGTCGGAACGGATGGTGCCAAAACGGCCGTTTACAGTTACGGACATAGAAACCCGCAGGGCTTGGTAAAACATCCTGATACCGGTGAAATATGGGATCATGAACACGGCCCCCGAGGTGGTGATGAAATCAATATTATCAAAGCAGGTGCAAACTACGGTTGGCCTGTAATTACGTATGGTATCAACTATAGCGGCACCCCTATAACCGATATCACCGAAAAAGAAGGAATGGAGCAGCCCATTCATTATTGGGTACCCTCCATAGCACCTAGCGGAATGACCTTTATCACTACAGACACTTACGGTAGCGATTGGAAAGGAAGCCTATTGGTGGGCTCACTTTCATTTCAATATCTTGAACGTTTGGAAATGGAAGGAACCAAAGTGGTCAACAGAGAAAAACTGATGATCGATATCGGCCGTGTACGCGATGTAAAAGAAGGTCCTGATGGTTTGATCTATGTGGCCGTGGAGGGAAAGGGAATTTATAAGTTGGTGCCTTCAACGCCGTAGTATACGTATGTCAGGGCGAGCACAGTCGAGACCTCACCTAGTTGACAAAGAGGTCTCGACTGCGCTCGCCCTGACATCTAGGATAAAATGAACTGACCCTGTAGCAAAAATTCATGAAACTCTACTACGTCTATATGCTCTGATGGTCTAACCTATACAGGTTTCACAAATAATATCTCAAGAAGGTTTGACGAACATCAACAAGGCAGAAGTAAAAGCTGTTTCACCTACAAAAGAAGACCTGTTGAACTTATCTTTTGTCAAGAGTTCAATGATGCTGAACAAGCAATTTACTTTGAAAAGAAAATTAAAAAATGGAGCGGGAAAAAGAAACTGGCTTTGACCAATGAAGACTTTGATCTACTTCAGATACTGGCAGAATGTAGAAATAGTACGCATTCAGATTTTAAACCTTAATCAATTAAGGTCTCGACTGCGCTCGACCTGACAGACTTAATTAACGTTACAGGACTCAACTCACAACCCAATAACCATAGTTTTAAATAAAAGAAACCAATGAAAACACTGATCCTATTTTACCTAACAGCCACAACGGGTCTTTCCCTATTCCTTTTTCAAGACCCTGAACTTGAAGAAAGTATACAGCGTGGTAGCGAGATCTATGCCGATTTTTGCGTTACCTGCCATATGGAACAGGGCGAAGGTGTTATGAACGCTTTCCCCCCTTTAGCGAAATCCGATTATTTGATGAACAATCGTGAGGCAAGTATTGGGGGTATCAAATATGGTCAAAGTGGCGAGCTTATCGTCAATGGCATCGCCTATAACAGCGAAATGGCCCCTCTGGGGCTTGAAGATGAGGAAGTGGCCGATGTGATGAACTATATTCTTAATTCTTGGGGAAATTCTTCCAAAGATATGGTTACTTTGGAAGAAGTTGAGGCAATTTCAAAAAAATAAATCGCACATCACACTCCCGACACACGGATTACTTCGTTGCAAAAACGTTTAATCAGCTTCCAGTATCCAAAGCCTTTTTTACAGAGCCATGTTCTTTGAGCAATTTTTCGGCTTCGGCATAACCGAGATCCAAGCCCTCCATAACATAACGGACTCCACGATCCACCAATTTGGTATTGCTCAATTGCATATTGACCATCTTATTCCCTTTAACCCGACCAATTTTTATCATCAAGGCCGTAGAGATCATATTCAATACCAACTTTTGCGAAGTTCCGCTTTTCATACGTGTGCTTCCCGTAACAAATTCAGGGCCTACATTGATCTCAATAGCGATATCGGCAGCCTGTGGCAAAGGTGATCCAGGGTTATTGGTAATGCCTGCGGTCAATAGTCCGTTTGCCTTGGCATCATTGATCCCCCCAATTACATAGGGAGTCGTGCCTGATGCCGCAATACCTACGACAACATCATTGGAATTAATATCGTGTTCCATCAAATCTTTCCATGCCTGTTGGCCATCATCTTCGGCATGTTCCACTGATTTTCTGATGGCAATATCTCCCCCAGCAATCAGCCCTACTACCCTTTCATGAGGCATTCCAAAGGTTGGTGGTATCTCAGAAGCATCTAAAATACCCAGTCTACCACTGGTGCCCGCTCCAATATAAAACAGGCGTCCGCCATTTTCAAAACGTTCGGCAAGAGCATCGACCAACTTTGTTATTTGAGGAATGACCAAAGCAACAGCATCTGCTATTTTCATATCCTCCTCGTTCATTTTTCTTAAGATCGATGTGGTATCCAACTGCTCAAGATCATCATGATTCGATGGGGATTCGGTGATTTTAATATACTCCATATTTTAAGGGCTTCTATTTACAAAAGATGAATATCAGTATTTTTAAAGGAATCTAAAAGTTTATCCTGGGGATCCAGTTCAGTTATCATTGTATTGATCGTATTAATATCACAGGTCTTATAGCGATGCTGCGAATTTAGTTTTTTAGAAATTGACAGGAGCACCGTTTTTTTAGAAGATTTGATTACCGCCTTTTTTAACTGAACAATATTCCAATCAAACTCGGTAAGACCGTATTGTGAATCTACATAACCCGTACCTATAAAACTATAATCCACTTTTATTTCTGAAAGGTTGTGAATTGCGTTGGCACCAATGGCAATCTGAGAATCCCTTGATATTTGTCCACCAATAAAAATAACGGTTAGATTCGGTTTTGACAACAATTCCATCGCCACGGGCAGGCTTAGGGTAAAGCAGGTCAATGTAATATTTTGTGGCACCAATCTTGCCAATTCTAAACAAGTGGTACCGCCATCAATGAAAATTACTCCGCCATCTTTTAAGAGTGTAATCGCCTTCTCAGCAATTTTGGTTTTTTCCTCCAGCGCATAAATATTAGTATTTCTTGCGCTATTAGTAGTAAAACCCAATGAAATCGCCCCTCCGTGAACCTTTCTGAGCTTTTGTTCCGCATCAAGTTCTTTTACATCTCTACGAACTGTGTCGATAGACACATCTAGGGTTTCGGCGATATCCGTTAATAAAATCCGATTGTGAAGTTCTACTTCGCTCAATATAGTTTGCTGTCGTTCTTCTTTTAACATATAAACGTGCGTATGAATATGGTGAACAAAGATAATGAAATAATCAATATGCCGTTTTATGCTGTTTTTATGATTTTTATCATCCTTAAACATATAAAAAAGCAAAAAACGGCAAAATTAACGGCAAAAAACGGCAAATTCTAATTTTATTGCCTACATTTGCTCGAATCAAGTACCATAGAAGTGTACAGCTTTGATGAACATTGAAAAGCCATTGTAAGGTAAACCTTGTATTAGTATTCAGACCAAAACAAATAGTAATAAATGAAAGCAGTTTTAAAAAAAGCAAAAAAGAGTATTGGTTATAAGCCCGTTGGTCAATTCGAAGAAACCCGCTTTGAAAAAATTCACAACGTTATTTTTTCGAATTCCAATGAAGGTTCGATAATGGTCGCGCAAGAAATCGCCCAACTTATTAAAGATAAACAGTCTTTAAAAAAACAATGTATATTGGGTTTGGCAACAGGTTCATCACCAATACGCGTCTATGAAGAATTGGTAAGAATGCACCAAGAAGAAGGTTTGAGTTTTTCAAATGTGGTCACCTTCAATTTAGATGAATATTTGCCCATGGATCGAGAGAACATGCAGAGCTACTTCTATTTTATGCATGAACATTTATTCAATCATATTGATATACCGCCAGAAAATATTCACGTGCCTAATGGAAAAACACCCAATGAGGAAGTCATTGAATACTGTTTGTCTTATGAAAGGAAAATAAAGGATTTCGGCGGTCTTGATTTTCAACTTTTAGGAATAGGAAGAACCGGTCATGTAGGTTTTAACGAACCGGGTTCGCACTTCAACTCAGGAACAAGGGTAATTACCTTGGACCACATAACCCGAGTAGATGCCGCCCCAGCATTTTTAGGTATTCACAATGTACCAAGAAAAGCTATTACCATGGGTATTGCCACAGTGCGAAGCGCAAAAAGAATCGTTCTTCTTGGTTGGGGGCAGAACAAGGCGGATATCATCAAAAAAACAATCGAAGGAGAAATATCAGCACAGGTTCCGGCAACTTATTTACAACAGCACAATAATTGCACTTTTGTATTGGATTCTGGTGCCGGTGGCGAACTCACCCGAAACAAAACCCCATGGTTGGTACGTTCTTGTGAATGGACCGAAGAACTCACGGCCAAAGCCATCGTTTGGCTATGTGGTGTTACAGGAAAAACGATTTTGAGCCTGACCGATAAAGATTACAATGATAATGGCATGGCCGATTTATTGATGTTGGAAGATTCGTATGATCTTAATATAAAAATGTTCAATAGACTACAACATACCATTACCGGCTGGCCCGGTGGAAAACCCAATGCTGATGATACAAACAGGCCTGAACGGGCAGTACCAGTGAAAAAGCGGGTTATTATTTTTAGCCCCCACCCTGATGATGATGTAATTTCAATGGGAGGAACCTTTGATAGGTTGGTAGAACAGGGTCATGAAGTACATGTTGTCTACCAAACCTCTGGTAATATTGCCGTGTCGGATACCGATGCCAGAAAATATGCTGAAATATCAAAAAGAATATACCCTTCTGAAGAGGCTCAAAAAATAATAGATTCCGTAAAGGCGAAAAAAGAAAGTGATTTTGATTCTGATGAAGTACGAAAACTAAAAGGGAATATTAGAAAGGGAGAGTCTTATGCCGCTACAAGGTATATAGGTCTTGAAGATACCAATGTGCATTTTCTAAATCTACCATTTTACGAAACCGGTACAATCAAGAAGAAGAGTCTGTCTGAAGACGATATACAGATTATGATCGATATAATCACGAAAATCAAACCACATCAAATATTCGCCGCTGGTGATTTGGCCGACCCCCACGGTACGCATAAAGTCTGTTTAGATGCCGTTTTCGAAGCCATGAAAAGATTAAAATCTGAACCTTTTATCAAAGATTGTTGGCTTTGGTTGTACAGAGGTGCTTGGCATGAATGGGATATTCATGAAATTGAAATGGCCGTACCCATGGGCCCTGACCAAGTATTAAAAAAACGAAATGCTATTTTTTGCCACCAATCACAAAAAGACGGAGTCATGTTTCAAGGAGACGATGCAAGGGAATTTTGGATGAGGGCAGAAGAGCGCAATAGGAATACCGCAATAAAATACAACACCCTTGGCCTATCCGATTATGCCGCTATGGAAGCATTTGTTCGCCATAAATTCGAATAAGAATCTTTTCTGAACTAAAAATAGATAAAAGAACAGGAGTCTTTTCTTCGTTAAACTCAGTAAATTGCCTCTTTATACCAGTTTAATTATAAAATGGTCCATATATGAGGCAGTTGCTTTTTCGTTATACGACGCTGCGATTGATTTGGATAGCAGTAG
>CAZEUV010000039.1:0-22919 GCA_964515285.1 uncultured Maribacter sp.
TATGGAAACCTGCTTTTTCGGGGGTCTTGAATTTTAGTGTACGCACCAATCTATCTTGATCGTAAAACTGAAACATCAAGGAATCTTTTTTCTGCACTCCATTGCGAGCCTGCGAAGCAACCCCCTCGTCATTGCGAGCTTGCGAAGCAATCTCTTTGCCCTTTGTCTGAACAGACTCTAAATCACCCTCGTCCTCTTCATCTTTATCTTCTGATTTTTCTTCCTTCTTTTTTCCTTCCTTTAGATAATAGGTAAGCATCGCACCTTCTTTTCTGTTTTCCGCATTGAAGAGGGCATCACCACCAAATCGACTTCCGGTAGGTTGTTGATAGGAGGCTTGATAGGCGATGGGCGGATCGAACAATACAATATCCTTGTTTAAAAGGGTAATGTCACTAGCCAATGCCCGTAAGGGACGAATATCGTCCAGTACCCAAGCAGCACGACCGAAGGTACCGATTACCAAATCATGTTCTCGGGGATGAATAACTAAATCTTTGGTAGAAACCGTTGGGAAGCCTTCCGTCCATTTTTGCCATTTTTCGCCTGCATTGAATGAAATATAGAGTCCGTCATCAGTGCCTAAAAACAGCAAATTCGGGTTTTCAATGTCTTCAACAATTGATAAGGCATAACTTTTCACATCATTTTCGTCAACAATGCGTTCCCATGTTTTACCATAGTTTTTGGTGCGGTAGGCATAGGGTGTATAATTGAATCTTCGGTAGTCATTTGCTATTAAAAGTGCCTCGCCTTTGTTTTTGTTCGATGCTTTAATTTGGGGAATCCAACTTCCTGAAGGTAAGCCTTTTATATTATTCGTAACATCCGTCCAGCTTGTACCACCGTTTTGGGTGTAATGTACACGGCCATCATCGGTACCAACCCACAGCATATCTTTTTCTAAAGGCGAAGGTTCGACGACCAAAATGGTTGTATGATTTTCTGCTCCTGTGGCGTCCATACTCAATCCGCCGCTTTCGCTTTGTTTTTGTTTTTCTGGGTCGTTGGTGGTCAGATCAGGAGAAATGACTTTCCAAGTCAAACCTTTGTCAGTGCTTTTATGAACGAACTGACTACCAAAATAAAGGGTGCTGTTATCGAAAGGATCTTGCCCAATGCCCGCATTCCAATTAAACCGTAGTTTGGTCTCGGCATCGGGTGGAGTAGGACGAACGATATAATTATTGCCTGTTTTCCAGTCATAGCGCAATACAAAGCCCTGTTGGCTCATCGAATACCCGAATTGTGAATCGTCTTTATCGGGGATCACATCAAAACCATCGCCAAAAGAAATCTCTTGCCAATAGCTGTTACGAATACCCTGGGCACGCCAAACATAGGCCGGACCCCGCCATGAACCGTTGTCTTGCATACCACCGTAGACGTTGTAAGGGTATTCATTATCTACATTAATATGGTAGAACTGAGCCACTGGAAGGTTACCCACAAAACGCCATGATTTGCCACCGTCTTTGGTAATATTGACACCACCGTCGTTACCGTCGATCATAAATTGCCCGTTGGTAGGGTGTATCCACCAAGCATGGTGATCAGGGTGTACCCCATTATCTACCTGATAAGCGGGCATCAATTGAGTGAAACCCTTACCGCCATCTTCAGAAACGTTGATATAGGTAAAGACCGAATAAATCCGATTTTCATTTTGAGGGTCAACATAAATTTCTGAATAGTAGAAAGGCCGGTTTCCGATATCGGTCTTGCTGTTTATTTTTTTCCATTTGAAACCACCGTCCACTGATTTGTACAGGGCGTTCTTTTTGGCTTCTACCAAGGCATAGATAATATTTGGTTTTCCAGAAGCTATAGCAATACCAATGCGACCTAAATCACCTTTGGGCAGGCCATCTTCTTCGGTCAGTTTTTTCCAGTTATTGCCTCCGTCATGGGTCATATAGAGTCCGCTGCCTGTACCACCCGATTTAAAAAACCAAGGGTCACGTTTATGTTCCCACATCGCCGCAATCAATTTATTCGGGTTGGTAGGATCCATTACTAGGTCGGCAATGCCTGTTTTGTTGTTGACGAAAAGTACATTTTTCCATGTTTCGCCCCCATCTGTGGTTTTAAAGACCCCCCGTTCAGGATGCTCGCCCCAAGGTGAGCCAATAGCACCCACGTAAACCGTATTCGGATCGGTCGGATCGATTTTTATTCTATGGATGTGGCGGGTTTTTTCGAGACCCATAGATTTCCAGTTTTTACCACCGTCCAAAGACTTGTACACACCGTAACCGCCGTTTAAGCTGTTTCTGGGGTTTCCTTCTCCCGTACCTATCCAAATCACCGATGGGTTTGATTGCTGAATGGCGACCGCACCGATTGAGGCCGTCACTTCTTTATCAAAAAGCGGTTCCCACTTAATTCCTCCCGAATTGGATTTCCAAAGTCCGCCCGAGGCCGTGCCCACAAACATAATATCAGGGTTTGTATGTATCGCATCAATAGCGGTCACTCGCCCGCTCATACCACCCGGACCAATGTTTCTGGGTTTTAGGTCTTGAACGAGATCCATTTTAAATTCTTGGGCAAAGAGGGGAATCGATGCGAAAAGCATCATAAGAAAAAGTAGTTTTTTGGTCATTTGAAGAGCACGTTAATTAGTCGCCTAAATATACCAAAAACAAAAGAGGGGAAATCTTAAAGGAGTGTTAAGGAAGAAGGAGAGTTATTGGGTATTAGTTTTGAGTTATTGTGTAAGGCCACTTAAAATCTCATAAAGTTAATTGTAGAGCAAAAACCAAAGAAGTCTTATTTGAAGAGGCTCGTTTTTAAAAGAAATAAACTCCCCATCTAATTACAGTACACGGTCGTATTCGTTAAATCCCTATCTTTTAAAACTGCTGAAAATTGGTTAGCAGTCGCTACGGGACAGACTTGAGCCATGAAATCGGCTTCTGAGATACGATCTGTATATTCTGTAAAGAACACTGCCTTGTTGTTTTCGATATAGGGTTTTACCTGATCGTAAAAATCGTCAACAAAGGCATCTTCGGTCAGCATCCAATCAAATTCATCGACCATATCAGCTACCAGTTCCTCAGCATTTTTTTGGCCTATGGAGAGCCCTCTTTCATGAGCCTCGGCAATCAACCATCTAGAGAAAATTTTGGCATCACCTTGGGTCAAGGGAAAACCGGTATTGTTTTGGTACCCATTGATATTGTCTGGTTCAACACCATCGAAACCTTTGTTCTTTATCATATCCAACCGGGCCCTCATTACTGGGGCAATGGCGTCAATATTTCTGATGTCCAACCAATTTTCATCTTCGAAACCTTCGTATACATTACCAATCACACTTGCGGGAAATTGATTGGCGTCATCCCTGAAATTTTCAACGGACCCCACCGAAATGTAGGCGATTACTTTTTTGCCCTGTGCCTGTAAATTCGCCACCAAGGTCGCCGAAGCGCTAAAGGCATCAATATCGACTACTTCAGCTTCGGTGGTATAGTTGTCAGTTAAGTCGTCTAATCGCCATTCGAAGGTAGTGCCAGGGGCAGGTACAAATATGTCAGCAGTTTCGGAAGGCGTTGTTGGTGAAGTAACATCTTCAATATCTGAACAGGAAAATAAAAAAATAAGTGCGAGGAAAATCATTGGTTTTTTCATGGGCTACAATTCTTCTTATAGCTATAACACCTAAATACCCTATTTACCCTAAATGATATGTTAAATTTTCAAAAATAGGGTAGAGGCACTTGTTTTTTAATTATGGGTGAAAACGCCAATAAATTTCACAACCTCTCTCTAAGAAAGAATATCTTTCACTACATGCCCATGAACATCGGTCAACCGGTAGCGTCTTCCTTGATGTTTGAAGATTAGCCGTTCATGATCGATTCCGAAAAGATGTAACAGCGTTGCATGAAAATCATGCACATGCACAGGATTTTTGATTACATTGTAACTGAAATCATCTGTCTCTCCAAAAGTAAATCCGGGTTTTACTCCGGCACCTGCCATCCACATTGTAAATGCTTTTGGGTGGTGATCGCGCCCGTAGTTATCAGGGGTCAATTGTCCTTGTGAATAAACCGTGCGCCCGAATTCGCCCCCCCAAATGACCAAAGTGTCTTCCAACATACCGCGCTGTTTCAGATCTTTTACCAAAGCGGCGTTTGCTTGATCGGTTCGTTTACATTGTGCACGAACACCGCTGGGACAACCAATGTGTTGATCCCAACCTTGATGGTATAGCTGTACGAATTTTACATCTTTCTCCAAAAGTTTTCTAGCCATCAAACAATTGGCAGCATACGTTCCAGGATCCCTGCTATCTTCACCGTACATATCAAAAATATAATCCGGTTCATCGGAAAGATCTGTTACCTCTGGCACCGAAGTCTGCATGCGGAAAGCCATTTCGTATTGGGCCATTCGGGCATTGATCTCAGGATCTCCGTAAGCATCATGTTGGATGCTGTTCAGCTTGCCCAAATAATCAAGCATTTTTCTACGATCGTTGCCATCGTAATTTTCCGGATCACTTAAATAGAGTACAGGGTCTTTTCCCGAACGAAACTGTACCCCTTGATGTTGGGTAGGCAAAAACCCGTTGCCCCATAGGCGAGAGTACAAGGGTTGACCGCCCATATTTTTTGTGATCAGCGTAATAAAGGTCGGCAGGTTTTGGTTATCAGAACCTAGACCGTAGCTTAGCCATGAGCCAATTGACGGTCTGCCGGGCAACTGATTTCCAGTCTGCAAAAAGGTTATTGCGGGATCATGATTGATGGCATCGGTCTGCATTGATTTAATGAAGCACAAATCATCAACTATTTCTGAAGTATATGGCAGCAGTTCGCTGACCCAGGCACGAGATTCCCCATACTGTTTGAAATCCATGATCGAAGGTGCTATAGGGAAAATGGTTTGATCTGCACTCATTCCGGTTAAGCGCTGCCCCTGACGAACTGATGGAGGGAGGTCTTGGCCGAACATTTTCTTTAGTTTCGGCTTATAATCCCACATATCCAATTGCGAAGGGCCGCCACTTTGAAAAAGATAAACGATGCGTTTGGCCTTTGGTAAATGGTGTGGAAGCCCTAACTGATTCTTGTTGTAAGATTCCAATAACTGTTCTGGAGAGTTGTTTTTTACGGCAGCCCAGACTTTATCCGCATTTAATAACGAGCTTAGCGCAAGGGCACCTATGCCCAAAGAACCCTTCGTCAGAAAGTTTCGACGATCTAACTGCCTTTCGACCTGCTGCAGGTCTTTGTTATTCGACTTTAGGGTTTTATGGTTATGGCACATATTTTTTTCTTTTTTAGTCCCCCTCCTTCGAAAGGGTTAGGGGCGGACTTATCTTTTTGTAATTGTGGCGTCGGCATTTAGTATGGTGCTAGCTACAACGGCGTTGGCCGCGACTAGGGCTTTGTCAAGATCATTGGCAATTCGGAATTCACCGGTATTTAACCAACCTTCGGTCTTGGGCATATTGTGCTTGAATTTTTCGTATTCCTCAATTTGAAGGGCAAGCAATATATCAAGCTCTTCTTTGTGAATGGTCCTCCCGGTAAGTTGGCGGAAAATTTTGGAAATTCCCTCGTCCAAAGTATTCGATTCAGTCATAATTTTTCCCAAGACCCTAGCAGCTTCGATATAAGTAGGGTCGTTCAGCAAGACCAAAGCCTGTAATGGGGTATTCGTTTCTTGACGGCGGACAGTACAATACGAGCGATCGGGAGCGTCAAAGGTTGCGATGGTCGGGTGGGGAACGGACCGCTTCCAGATGGTATACATGCTCCTGCGATACAGTTTTTCCCCTTTATCCTCTTTATAACTTGAGCCATTGACTTCCCAGAGACCTACAGGGTGGTAGGGGTGTACACTTTTTCCGCCTATCTCACGATTCAAGAGTCCAGATGCGGCGAGAACGTTATTTCGTAACATTTCACCTGTTAGTCTCTTTGTCGGCCCTTGAGCAAGCAATCGGTTTTCAGAATCCCTGTTTATTGACTTTTCGGATGCTTTCGAAGATTGTTGATAGGTTGAAGACATAACAATAAGTTTATGGAGGGCTTTGACATCCCAACCTGATTCCATGAATTTTGTCGCCAACCAATCCAATAATTCTGGATGACTTGGCAACTCCCCTTGATTTCCAAAATCCTCTGTTGTTCTTACGATACCTGTACCGAAAATGTTCTGCCAGTACCTGTTGACAGCTACCCTGGCAGTAAGCGGATTATTTTCGCTTGTTATCCACTGGGCCAGTCCAAGTCTATTTTTTGGCAACGAATCAGGATATGCGAATATTTTTTCAGGTGTTTTCGGGAATACCTGTTCGCCGTAAGTGTCATATTGCCCTCTTTCTAAAACATAGGTCTCGCGGGGTTTTGGCATCTCTCTCATCACCATGATTTCTTGAATTCGATCCATACTATCGACCTGCACCTTTTTGGCTTTTTTTAATTCGGCCAGAGAATTTTTGTACTCCTCGGAATTTTGGGAAATATAATACAAACCCAATTGCTTTTTTTCTGTCGGGGAAAGCTTTTCAGGAGTTTTGGTCAACAAATTTCGCAAAGCTTTGGGGTTGCTGATTTGCAATACTTCAATAGGATTTAATTCTTTCCCAAAAACTAAAATATCGTCAACAATAGCACCACCAATACCCTTGCCCCGCCATCTGGCTCCGATTTGGAGCCCTGGATCCTCAGGGACCCCAGCCACACCATAGGCCCTATCATTGAAAAGAATATCCTTATATAGATTGTCAACCTGCGTTTCGGTCTCCAATTCTTTTCCGTCAAGAAAAACCTTGAGCCCAGAAGCTTTGCTCGATCCATCATAGGTCATGGTCAATTGCACCCACTCTTCTTTTGGAATATCGTTCAAGGACTTTTTGATTATGGCATTCGCTGGATGTAGATGTGCCAATACCAGCTCAACTTTATTATCCTTTAAGGTCAAATGATATCCTCTGAAATTGTATAGTTTGGCCCCTACGCCTTTGTGGAAAATCACACCTGTTTTCAACTCTTTCGGCACCCAAATTCGAATTCCGATACTAAAAGGCTGATGTCTTTGAAACTTTCCGACTTTCTCTAAATGAAGCCAAGTATCACCGTCCATCCTTAAGCCATTTCCATCAAATCCTTCGGCAAAATTTGCTTTGTGATTCTCCCCATATTGTTGTCGCATAATTCCTTTTTGGGAAGAATTTAATTGATTGTGTATTTGTTTGGAATTAAAATCAAGTTTAGCCAAACGTCTATCGGGCATTTTTTTCAGATTGATTTTTTGATATCCAGCGGAAGCAATCCATTTTTCAACTTCGGTCTTTTCGTTGTCAACGATCTGTTGAACGACTTTTTCTTTTTCTGCCACAAGTTCATTGACGTAGGTCAAGAATTTTTCTTGCTCCTCTGTAGGGAGAAGAAGATTGGGGGCGGGCATTGAAAAGTCAAAGGAAATCTGCCCCGATTCGTTCACATTGTTGAAGAAACTATACATTTCATAATAGTTCTTTTGTGAAATGGGATCGTATTTATGGTCATGGCATTTGGCGCAGGCCATTGTAAGGCCCATAAGCCCTTCGCTGACTGTATTCGTTCTGTCGGTTGCATATTCAGATCTGAATTCCTCATTTATGATTCCGCCCTCGCCGTTCTGCGGATGCAAACGATTAAAAGTTGTTGCCAAAATTTGTTCCTTCGATGCATTCGGCATCATATCGCCCGCAATCTGCCAACGGATAAACTGATCGTAGGACATGTTTTCGTTAAACGATTTGATAACCCAATCACGCCAAGGTGATACATCACGATAACGATCAACGGTATAACCATGTGTATCTGCATAACGCGAAAGATCCATCCAATCCAAAGTCATTTGTTCTCCGTAATGAGGGGATGCCAAAAGGCGATTCACTTGTTTTTCAAAGGCATCATGAGATTCATCTTTCAGAAATGCATCGATTTCTTCAAGACTTGGGGGAAGACCGGTCAGATCAAAGCTTACTCTTCGCAGCAAGATTTCTTTGTCGGCTTTTTTAGATGGCTCAAGACCCTTTTTCTCAAGGGTTTCCAAAATAAAATTGTCTATGGGGTTAGCTATTTTAGCTGCTAACTTTACTCGTGGCGGTTCTCTGTTTTCAGGACGAAGGAAAGCCCAATGATCTTTGTATTCTGCACCTTCATCTATCCACCGTATCAACATTGCCTTTTCATAATCCGTTAAGGCCAAATGTGAGTCCGGTTTGGGCATTACATACTCTGGATCATCAGAAAGAATGCGCGAAACCGTTTCGCTTTTGTTCAAATTTCCGGGTTTGACAGCATATTTTCCAGGATTATCTTTTAATTCGGAATATGCAAGTTCTGGAAGATGTAGTTGAAGCCCTGCCTTTACTTTAGCCTTGTCTGGCCCATGGCAGATAAAACATTTGTCTGACAGGATAGGTTTTACGTGCTGATTAAAATCGATTTTTTCTGGAAGTTTTTCATAGGCCATTTCTACCGATTTGGGCAAATCAGGGCCACTACAGGAAACTGAAGCAAAGACCAACAGACCCAGTATGCTATTTTTTATCCGTGACATTTGATTGTAACCCTTTTACGTTTATCTCAAAGTTATCGATTTTTAGCTTTACTATTACTTAAAATAGGGCAAAGACCCTCTTCTTTATAAACATTTTGTCCAATATTTTTGCTCGTTATTCATGTTTAAGAACTTTCCCGTTTTTCATGACAATTTTCAACTATGGTTCTTCTCTTTATTTCTTGACAAAAATTCCGAACAGTTCACTACCTTGCCTTGGTGGTATTGAATTATGGCATTCTGTAAAACCAACTACCTTAAAATAAGGTTCTAAATGACTAAGGTAGCTTTTTTTGTCTCCCCCAAAAGGTCGCTTTTCCATATCGCTCGTAAGTGGAAAATTGAACCAAAGGCCTGCCAATTTGCTCTTGGGCTTTAAAAGTTTTGCCATGTGTTCAGCATAGGCGTTTCTATTTTTGTCAGTTGGCACAAGAGAGCAAAAAAATGTTTGCTCTAAGATAAGATCGTACTGCCCTTGGTGCTCAAAAAAATCTTCATGTAGCAAATGGGATTCCGGAAAATCAGGATTGCGTTCTTGAAATCGTTGCAAGGGAATCTCAGAAATATCCATAATATAAACGTTACGGAAGCCTTGTTGAAATAGATATTCTACCTCATAGCCATTGCCGGCGCCTGGTACCAGGATCGAAATATTTTTATTGGTCAGTTGATCTATGTATGTTTTTAATGGGGTAGCGGGGTAGCCAATGTCCCATCCGGTGCGCTTTTCTTCATAGCGGTTTGTCCAGTATTCCTGTTCTTGTTTGCTATTCATTTTTAAGAAGCGTTCCATTTTTCATTACAAATCTCACTTTGCGCATTTTTGATATATCCTTAACGGGGTTTCCTTCTACAGCGATTATATCGGCTAGAAATCCCTTTTTTAATTCCCCCAGATTATCCAAGTGAAAAACCGTTGCATTGCCCGAAGTTGCCGATTGTAAAACCCGTATAGGTTGCATGCCGTACCGTACCATCATTTCAAGTTCACGGTAATTTTCGCCATGGGTGAAGACACCTACATCTCCTCCAAAAACAATGGTTACCCCTGATTGCAGGGCACGTTTGAAAGATGCTTTTTTCTTGGTGATACGGTCGGGGTCGGGGTCGATTCCCTTTTTCCAGCCTCGGTAACCTTCTATGGCATCACCAGCGGCAAGAGTAGGGCAGAGTGCCACTCCTTTTTCTTTCATCAATTTAAAAACCTCTAAAGTGCCACCATCACCATGTTCTATGGTTTCAACACCGCCGATAATGGCGCGGCGCATTCCTTCAGGTGTACTTGCATGGGCGACAACATAGCTTCCGGCAGTTGTGGCCGTTGCGACCATGGCGTTTATTTCTTCTTGAAGAAAGGTGGGTTGCGAAGGCGCTCCTTTTTTCCATCGGTAGTCGGCATAGATTTTAATAAAATCGGCTCCGTTACCCAACTGCCGCCTGACGGTTTTGATGACTTCATCAACACCACTGGTCGGTTCGGCACCCAAAGGAACAGTGACCCCATCATGGAACCCTTTTGGGCCGTATGCGCCCGTGGCAACGATGGCAGGGCCCGCTACCAACATTCGCGGCCCTAGTACAATACCATCTTCGATAGTCTTTTTCAAATAGACATCTGTATAGCCCGCACCTTCTGAACCTAGGTCACGTGTGGTGGTAATACCGGCCAAAAGCGAATTTTTGGCGTGTACCGTTGCGCGAATGGCTCTTTCAGTTGGGGATTCTTTCAACACTTGATCGTTCCAATCGGTTTCGTTGTATGGATGTAATAAAAGATGTGAGTGACCCTCTATGAGTCCGGGCATTAAGGTCATACCCTTCAGATTGATTTCCTTGGTGTTTTTTGGAAGTTTTAATTCTGTTTTTACGCCTACGTAGCTGATAGTGTTGCCTTCTACCAGAACGATCCAATTATCATGTATTTTCCTTCCATCGAATACACATTCAGGGGTCAATAGGGTTTGGCCGTAACCAGATACAGAAAGGACGAAAATTAGAATGGTAACGATTGTTTTCATAGTTGAAGGTGTTGTAAAGGATCAGCGTGTTAGGGAATACGTACGAATCCCATCCTGAAAAATAGAGATATTTATGGATTAATCAACCTACGAACGGCAATAAATACAAGGATAAAGATGGAATATCCTATAAAAAACGGAATAATATAATTTTTGAGACCGAGGGCCAACATAAACCCGATGATGAGCAATTGAAAACCCAAACCGAAGGTAGAAACGGCTGTCATAAACCAATTGGGTAGATTTTGTGATGTTACCGCACCGCTATCGATTCGGTGGATGATTTTGTCGAAGACACCATAGAATAAGGTGTATAGACCAAAAAGAATATCGACGTTCCGTTGTTTTTCCCCTTTTAGTGCTTTTGGAGTCTTATCTTCAAAAATGCGGCTTGTTGTGTCGCCATCATACTTTTTTCTTAGTATAACATAGTAGTAATTGTAAAGTGTACCCTGCAACTGAATTCCGAAAAACGCTAAGAGAGCGTAGAAGATAGAACCATTGGTCACATACCAAACGGTAATCAGAATCAAAAGGTTAAGAACGATATCAGATACAGAATCTAGATACCTGCCGGTATAAGAGGGTGTTTTTTTGAGCCGGGCGAGTTCACCATCGGCAGCATCTAAAATTGATTTTAAAACCAAAAAGAAGGCGGCCGCCCAATAGTAATGGTTGAGTATACAGGCAATGGCAATAAGACCAGAGAGGATAAATGCTATCGTTACATGAATGGGTGTGAACGCTGTATTTTTGAGAGAGCCTGCAATTACTTTTGCGATCGGTCTACCGTAATCAGATAAATCAATGAATTGATTTTGCTTGGGTAATTTTGACATATTCGGTACCGACCTGTGAAGAAAAACCAATAACGATAACACGCTAGCTTGGTCTTCTTCTTAAATCAAGCATGACAAAGGTAGTATTAAATATACAATTTGATAAAATAGCATTTTAGACCCTGGTTCAAAATTAGCGTGATCCTTCTTGTCTATATTTTTGATTTTTTCTACTAAGTCGTATAATTTCAGTAATCCGTTTTTGTCGAGTTTCCTGTCTTTTGGCCTGGTTCAACCAATATAGATAACTCTTTCGTTGCCCTTGCGTAAAATTTTGGTAGTTTTCATAGGCTTGACTATTGGTATCAAAAGCTTCCTGTAAATCTTTGGGAACGATTCCGTTTTCGACATTGTCCAAAGCAGTCCATGAACCATCCTTTTTTGCGGTATCTATCTTGGCAAGCCCGCTCTTGTGCATCAGGTTATTGGCCGTTAGTTCTTTGATATAGCTCTTATTAAGTTTGCTCCAAACACTTTTTGGTTTTCGAGGACAGAAATATTGTCTTCTTTTGCCATTGCCCAGACTTTTAACGGTACTGTCGATCCAACCGAAACATATGGCTACCTGTACGGCTTCTTCCCAACGCATACTTTCGTTCTTGTGTTCGATCTTATAGAAAACAAGAAAGATACCTTCTTTTAGGGTGTGGTTTTTATGCAGCCATTTCCGCCATTCCCTATCATTCTTGAAATAATATTCTTGTTTGTTTTTCATTGTTGTAATCCAATTCCAACGTTTCTCTTCAAAAACAATACATAACAGCTATGAATATATGACATTTGAATGTGAATGCCTACTTTTATAAATTGTTCTAAAAAGTCAAACAAAAAAATATATATCAATGAAAAAATCGGCAGTTGTATTAACGGTCTTATTTGGGTTGCTTTTTGCGACCTGTGGCAATACGCGCGAAGGTAAACCCAAGGTTTTGGTATTTTCGAAGACAACAGGGTATAAGCATGCCTCTATTCCTACTGGTATAGCGGCCATTCAAAAATTAGGGGCCGAAAACGGATTTGTAGTCGATACTACCAAAAATGGGGAATTGTTCAATGAGGATAATTTGAAACAGTATGCCGCAATTATCTTTTTAAGTACGACAATGAATGTCTTGGGTCACAACCAAGAAGCTGCTTTTGAGCGTTATATACAAGCTGGTGGCGGTTATGTGGGGATTCATGCGGCAACCGATACAGAGTATGATTGGGGTTGGTACACCAAACTGGTAGGAGCTCAATTTCTTAGTCACCCAAAAGGCACCCCCGAAGCTGATTTTATAATAAAGGACAAGAATTTTATCGCCACTAACTTTTTTACCGATACCGTATGGCGGAGAACTGATGAATTGTACAACTATAAGAAATTGAACCCTGATGTCAATGTGCTGATAAGCCTTGACGAGTCTACTTATAAAGGTGGTGAGAATGGTAATCACCACCCTATTTCATGGTATCATGAATATGACGGTGGGCGTTCTTTTTATACAGGAGCAGGGCATACCGATGAGAGCTATTCTGAGGAAAAGTTTTTAAAACATTTGTTGGGGGGTATTCAATATGCCATTGGTGAAAACGAAATTTTAGACTATACCAAGGCTACTTCACAGATTCCACCTGCGATTGACCGTTTTTCGAAAGTACCTCTGATAAAGGGTGAGTTTTTCGAGCCTATAGAAATGACCATCCTTCCGAACAACGATGTGCTCATTGGGCAACGCCGTGGAGAAATCATGTTGTATAAAGATACTACCAAAGAACTAGTTCAGGTCGCAAAGCTCGATGTATATCATAAAACCTTGAATACCCTTGGGGTAAATGCAGAGGAAGGGTTGATGGGGCTGCAAAAAGACCCTGATTTCGAAACCAACAATTGGGTTTTTGTGTATTATGCCCCTACGGGCAGTGAAGCTGTAAATCGACTGTCTCGTTTTAAATTTAAAGATGGGGTTTTTGATATGGCATCCGAACAGAAGATATTGGACGTTGCTTCGGATCGTGAAATCTGTTGCCATACAGGTGGATCCATAGCCTTTGGTGGCGATGGGCTATTATACCTATCTACTGGTGATAATTCCACTCCGTTCAATGAAAAGGGCGCAAAATACGTCAGTAAGGGCTATGCCCCTCTAAACGATATACCCGGTCATGAGCAATATGATGCAAGGCGCTCATCAGGTAACACCAATGATCTGCGTGGAAAAATTCTTCGTATCAAGGTCAATGAAGATGGAAGCTACGAAATACCCAAAGGAAATTTATTCGCAGTAGGAACCGATAAGACCCGACCCGAAATCTATACGATGGGGCATAGAAATCCGTATCGAATTTCAGTTGATTCCAAAAGAGGTTATCTGTATTGGGGCGATGTGGGTCCTGATGCCCAAAAAGATAATATTGACAAACGGGGGCCGAGGGGTTACGATGAAATGAACCAGGCCCGTAAAGCGGGTAATTTTGGTTGGCCTTTGTTTATTGGCGACAATATACCTTATGTGGATTATGATTATGAGACAGGTAAAAGTGGTATTACCTTTGACCCCAAAAAACCGATCAATGATTCTAAAAATAATACAGGTCTACGAGAGTTGCCACCAGCGCAACCAGCTTATGCCTTTTACCCTTATGTAGATACCTCTGATTTTCCACAAGTGGGAAGCGGTGGGAGAAATGCCATGGCCGGACCTACCTATTATTCTGATGAGTATCCTGATGGGGGCGGACTCCCTTCCTACTACGACGGAAAGGTGATTATCTACGATTGGATGCGTGGATGGATGAAAGCCGTCACCCTTTTCGAAGACGGAAGCGTAAATAAAATGGAGCCCTTTGCCTCTGATATTAAAGTGCGAAATCTTATTGATATGGAAATGGGCCCAGACGGTCGTTTGTACCTTTTAGAATATGGTAGTGGATGGTTCGCCAAAAATGATAACTCTGGTCTTAGCTATGTTGATTTCAATAAAGGAAACCGACCTCCGGTAATCGATTATATGACAGTAGATAAGACTTCGGGAAAACTTCCTTTATCAGTGACCGCCAAGGTAGAGGCGGTTGATCGAGAGAACGATGCAATTACTTATGTTTGGAATTTTGGGAATGGAAAGACCAAAGAAACACAAGAACCCGAAATTTCATATACCTATAAAAAGGCCGGTGCGTATAAAATCTCGGTCAAGGCCAATGATGGTGTCAACGAACCCGTTATGAGTGAAGTTGCTTCGGTAGTGGCTGGTAATTCCAGACCAGAGGTAGCGATAGCAATTACAAGTGGTAATGCTTCTTTTTATATACCGGGCAAGGCAGTTGATTATGAAGTTTTGGTAACTGATGCAGAGAGTAGTGACATCGACCCTTCAAATATATTCGTATCGGTTGACTATATGGAAGGAATGGATAAGGTAGCTATGTCTTTGGGCCACCAACAGGTTTCAGCAGCGATAATGGGAAAAGCCCTTACCCTTTCGATGGATTGTGTGGCCTGTCATAAGGAAGCAAAAAAGTCTATTGGCCCTATGTATACCGATGTTGCAAAAAAATACAAGAACGATAAAAATGCCAGGGCCTATCTGCAAAAGAAAATAGTTGAAGGTGGTACGGGTGTATGGGGTGAAGTCATGATGCCGGCGCACCCCAGAATAACCTCAGACGAATCTCGTCAAATTGCCATGTACATACGGTCTTTGGCGGCTAACGATGATATAAAAACCTCTTTGCCACCCAAGGGGTCGGTTGTTGCTGAAGTGAAACCACCCGGTAATATGATGGTGCTTACCGCTAGTTATACTGATGAAGGTGCTAGGGGCGCCATTCCGCTAACGGGTTCTAAAACCATGGTTTTGTCAAGTAATACTATCTTGTTTTCAGAAGCAATCAAAGCGGAGGGCATGACCACCATGAAGATCAACGGGGACAATCTACTGGTACTGGCTGGCACCAAAGGTTGGTTTCAACTAAAAGATATAGATTTGACGGATATAGAAACGATTACGCTTACCATGGGATGGCGAGAACCACCAACTATCAGCTATGATTTTGAGGTTCGCCTTGGTACTTCTGACGGAAAATTATTAGGGAATGCAACCATGCCAAAACCTGTTACAGGTCAGCCAGGAACTAAGATCGTACTACCCTTAAGTGCTACTATTTCTGAACGTTCTGCCTTGTATATATCCTATGCGGTCGAGGTGGGCAAAGAACCAGCGCAAGTTGCTTTGACAAATGTTGTTTTTGAGTAAATGAGGTTTCTCGTTTCTCGGAATGACTACGGTGTATAAATTTTAGGGGATTCCTCGTGCCTCGGAACGACGATGGCTAGGATAGTTTGGTCAGCTAAAACTATCTGTAAAACAGTGGTCTATACGCTTTTCCATTTCTGTGCTTGCCGTTTGGTCTTTGGGCTTGAAACTGCCTTTTACGAGATCTATATCATAATCCTTACTCCATTCAACGTGCTGTTTTGAAAGCTGTGCTATGGCATTTACTATATATTCGATTTCTTGGTTGGTTTGTGTGGGATGAATCGACATACGGATCCAACCTGGTTTTAAAGAACAGTCTCCATGATTGATCTGAGCAGAGATACTGTTTGATTTTTCAGGAGTGACATTTAGCAAATAATGACCGTAGGTGCCTGCACATGAGCACCCACCCCTTGTTTGGATCCCGAATTTGTCGTTGAGCATTTTTACGCCCAAATTATAATGTAGGCCATCGATATAGAAAGAAACGACCCCCAATCTTTTTTTATGCTCGGCGGCGAGAATATGCAAGTTTGGTAGTTGATCTAATGTTTTCCATACTAGGGCTAAAATCTCTTCCTCTCTTTTTTCAATATTCTCTACGTTCATTTCATTTTTCAACTGCATGCACATAGCTGCTTTGATCGTTTGAAGAAAGGCAGGTGTTCCCCCATCTTCACGAGCTTCTATGTCGTCTAGATATTTATGTTGCCCCCATGGGTTGGTCCAAGAAACCGTACCACCGCCCGGGTTATCGGGTATCGAATTGGAATACAATTTTTGGTTGAATATCAAGATGCCGGTTGCGCCCGGTCCACCTAAAAATTTATGAGGAGAAAAATAAATTGCATCTAGATACTCCCCTTTTTTATCTTCAGAATGCATATCTATCGACACATAGGGTGCGGAGCAGGCAAAATCAACAAAACATACTCCTTCGTATTTATGTATGAGCGCTGCAATCTCTAGATAGGGCGTCATAATGCCCGTAACATTTGAGCAGGCCGTTATTGCCACGATCTTTGTTTTCCGATTATCATATTCACGAATGGTCTTTTCAAAATTTTCTATACAGACCAATCCTCTTTCATTTGGCGGAACGATTACTACATCTGCTATCGTTTCGATCCATGTGGTCTGGTTTGAGTGATGTTCCATATGGGTAATGAAGACTATGGGCCGTTCTTCTTCAGAGAAGGGAATACGGTCTTTGTACGACTCGTGAATCTTGAGTCCCAATATCCGTTGAAGTTTGTTTACGACACCAGTCATGCCCGAATTAGATGAAATCAACACATCTTCTTCTGTTGCATTCACATGTTTTTTGATAATCTGTTGTGCTCTGTGATAGGCATAGGTCATTGTTAGGCCCGTATCGGTAGTGTCAGTATGGGTGTTTGCCACTAGGGGAAGAAATTTTTCAAGTATCCGTTCCTCAATGGGTAGATATGATCTGCCACTTGCCGTCCAATCTGCATAAACAATTCTGATGGCCTCGTGAAAAGGTGTTTTGATCGTTTGGTCTTGGCCAATGATATGGTTTCTGAATTTCGAAAAATGTTTTTCCATAGATAACATAAAGATACATTTAATTTAGATTTTCAGTTTACCTATGGCTCCAATCAGAGGCATCGCCGCTATCATTTGGTGAAAGTCCTATGATATCTCCTTTTGTGCTAACGCCCAAACCTACGACCATTCGGTTTGCATAATTAAAATAACTGGTGACTTGGTTGATTTCAAGTATTTCGCCTTCCGAGAAGCCTACTGATTTTAGAAGCGTTATATCTTCTTCGGTAATTTCAGCGAGGTGCAGCGTCAGCATTTTAGCGTAATTCATTCCCTTAAAATACTTTTCCCCAAAATAATCGTTCAAGGTGTCGTTTTTTACCGCCTTCGAGAATAGTGCTGTTTTGGCATCATCGTTTAAAAGCCTTTTTACCCCTTCTAAATGGTGCTGTACACAATAATTACATTTGTTCAGAAAGCTCACATAAACCCCGATCGATTCTAAATACCATTTAGGGAGTTCGTTATTTGAATTATGCAGTACGCTTTTGTACAAGGTCATATGCCCTACCAAAGTGTGGGGGCGTAGGCTGTGTATTGACAGAACATTGTCAATACTATTGTTCGGCCCCTTTACACGATCGTAAATTTTCCTCAAAGATGCGTCTGCATCTTGATAGCTGATTTGTTTTATCCAACTCATACTTGCATATTTGGCTGATCAGTAATCGGAATATTCAGTTGGATAAAGAAAACTGGTGTCGTTGTGCGAAACATTGTTCTGGTATTTGGGCATTGCTTTAAGTACGTTCCACTCAGGGGAGTCTACGAACATTTTCCAATTGGCATCCCTATCTTTTTGATTTGCATGTGTGGTCATGTACATCAGATTGGGCATTTGGGCACCCGAAATCACTTCGGCATAAAATACGGCATTGAAGCCCAACTTGTCAAAAAGCTTGACTTCACCACCTGCGTTGAACATGTCCACTTTGTTTTTGTAGATTTTTTCGGTGGATGATTCATAACTGCGTAATTCGTAAATTCGGTCTTTACGGGGGCCATCTAATTTTGAGGCTTCTAACATTGGCATATCGGAGAAAGCTTTTAAAAGAGTTGATTCGATCCGGCCGTAGGGCGGGTTGTCATGCGCGGCATTTAAGTAGTCCCCTCCGGCTATGGTATACTCCGGATCGCTCGACAAGTTGTCGTCCAACGATTCAAACTCATCCAAAGAATTAAACGGAATCAAAACATAGGTCTTTTTGGGAGTGATCGAATCCTTTTGTCTGGGCTTGAAAACACCTATTGGAGAAATACCTAATTTCTTTAAGGCGGGCAGGTATGCATTTTTCAGATACGCATCGGTAGTTTGAATTTGTTCATCGGTTTCAAAACTATAGGTTTTCAACTGATAATACTGGCGGCTCTCTTCTTGGGAGTAAAGTGATGCTGAGAGGCAAAGGAAAATTCCGAAAATTAGAACTGTTTTCTTCATTTGTGTTGGTTTAAGAGGCTGTTTGAAAATATGAAAGTTTTTTTTATCAAAATTTCAATTTTTGAAAGATACGTTTTTCTGAAAGCAAACACTGTTTTCAATACCTTCATATTGTCCGTAGTTGGCTATGATGGTATACCCGTTCTTTTTATACAGTGCAATGGCCTCAGGTTGTTTTTTGCCCGTTTCTAAAATACAGTGGCTGTAGTTCAATTCTTTGGCCCAAAGCTCTAATTTTTTCAAAATCATTGTCGCAATGCCTTTTCCCCTTGCTTTTGGGGCGACATACATCCGTTTTACTTCCACGGTGTTCAAATCAAAAGCCTTGATTGCCCCACAGCCCATCGGTTTTTCATCCATATAGGTAACTACCGTATACTTGAGAGTGTCGATACTATTGAATTGATGATAGAAAGCATGGTCTTCGCCATCACGTTCGCTTAATTCTGAATCGAGCTGCGCAACCAGTTTTATAAAATCAGAATCGTTAGATTTGGTTCTCTTAATGGTTATCATTTGATCAAAAGATTATATGGTGATCGAGACCCCATCGGATCTATTGTTTTTTGCACTATCAAAATAGAAATCGATACGGCCAAGATTAATACCAAAACAACCTACTTGATTGATGAGTACTTTTTTGCCGTTTTTGTTCTCAACAATCGTTGGCTTGTCTAAGAATGTATGGGTGTGCCCACCGATGATGAGGTTTGTGTACTTCGTTTTTGAGGCAAGGGTAAGGTCATCGGGCCTGTCCTCAGATTCATATTCGTAACCTAAATGTGAGAGACAGATGATGAGGTCGCAATCCTCATCTTTTTTTAAGGTACGTTCCATATCCAACGAGATTTCATAGGGATCTAGAAAGCGTGTTTCTTTGTAAAGCGATTTGGTCACCAAGCCCGATAGTTGTATTCCGATGCCGTAGACACCTATTTTTATGCCATTTATAAGATAGGTTTTGTAAGGTTTTGTATGTCCATCCAAAAGTGTATTGCTGAAATCATAGTTGGCCGATAGAAATTCGAATTTCGCATGGGGCAGTTGTGCATAAATACCTTCTACACCATTATCAAAGTCATGGTTGCCAATAGTAGCGGCATCGTATTTAAGGGCACTCATCAGTTTAAATTCCAGTTCACCACCATAAAAATTGAAATAGGGCGTACCTTGAAAAATATCACCGGCGTCGAACAACAGGGTATTCGGATTTTCTTTTCTGATGGTCTCGACCAAAACAGCTCTTCTTGAAAGGCCTCCCAAATTCGGAAATACTGAATGATCTTTTGAAAAGGTATCGATGTGACTGTGCACATCATTGGTGTGTAAAATGGTGATGTGTTTTTCAGTAGGTTGAAAACAAGAGTTTAATGACAGTCCGCCCAAACCTACAAATGTTGAGGTGGCTATTGAATTTGATAAGAACTTTCTTCGCTTCATTTGTTCTGAATTTTACTTTTTCAATTTATAAAACCTGTCGTCGATTACCGATTTAACGGTATCTACTTTCTTGAAATAATCGATCATGGCGTTGCGAATCAAATAATCGGTATTGGTCGAATTCAGGGTGTCTCTAAAGAAACCCATATCATCACCACCTGTTACCAAGTAATCTGAGGTGGCTATAAAATAATTCCGTTTTTCGATAAAAGGTTCGTTTTGAATTTTAAGGGATTTTAACTGGTTTGTGTGGTCTAAGATGATTTGCATACCTGCAATGGGGTGTGCTCTTTTCGAGTTGATTAAAAAGCCGACCATTTCTAAGACTGATTTTCCGCTTAATTCTACAACGACTATTGAATTCTCAAAGGGCATCACTTCATAAGCCGTACGGGCCGATACGTTTCCTGAGGAAATAATAGAGCGTATACCACCGTGGTTCAGCAATACAAAATCGATTTCTTTTCCGGTACGTGATTTAAAAATGGGGTTTGCTTCCGATAAAACGATATCGGCCATCAGGTTTCCGGCAGCGGTATTATAGGTTCCCAATTCTTTGGTTATTAGTTTTGGAGCATAGGCCAAGGTGCTGTCGAGTACCTCATTTATGCGTTTTCGATAGGGCGCAATATACGTTTCAATCGAGTCTATGGTCGTTAGGGTGCTGTCGATTTTAATCTGTTTCGCATCGATTCGTGAGAGCGTGGTGGTCTCTTTCTTGCAAGAAGTCATCCATAGAAATGTTATAGATATAACAAAAAGTTTGATTTTTAAATTCATTTAAGTTTTTAACTTGCCCTGATATATGCGTTGATATTCTTTACATTTGTGTAAACGTAAAAATACATGTTTAAGGGAATTAAAGATAAATTTAAGCACAAATCCGCACTTAAATTTTTAAAAGAGGAATTAAACAAACCGTTTACCGAAGTTCAACGCACTAAGGGCATTACCTCGGTAGCATGCCTTGTAGACCTTGACAAGTTTGAAGATGCCAACCTGTTCTATGATTTTGTCGAAGATTTTGCCTTACGGCCCAATGCGGTAAAGATTATTGGTTACAAAAGCTTTTACGATAAGAACTCGCCTTATTCTACGCCTGTTTTTTCGGATAAGGATCTAGGGTGGAAAGGAGAGATAATTAATAGTTATGTACTTGAATTTTTGAGTAGGGAATATGATATGTTGGTCAATTACTATACTGAAGATAACCTAATGCTGCGGTTGATGAGTATTAAGACAAAGGCTAGGGTTCGGGTTGGTTTTAAGGAGGTAGACGAACGGTTTAACGATTTGATACTGGATTGCCCTATGAAGGATTTTAAAACATTTAAAAAAGAACTTAAGAAGTATTTGAAAGTTCTCAATGAAATTGAATAATGAAGCAATTGGTTGGTACGGGTGTCGCTTTGGTCACCCCTTTTAATAACGATTTTTCAATTGATACGGTTGCATTGATCCGTATAGTGAACTATTGTATCGATGGTGGGGTCGACTATTTGGTGGTTTTAGGAACCACTGGAGAATCGGTAACCCTTAGCAAGTCAGAGAAGCAGATTGTGATGAAGACGGTAGTGAATGCCAATGAGGGAAGGGTGCCCCTTGTTTTGGGTATTGGCGGCAACAGTACGTATAGAGTTGTAGATGAATTCAAATCATTGGAGTCAGACCATTTTGATGCCGTACTTTCTGTATCGCCCTACTACAACAAACCTACCCAAGAAGGTATTTATCAGCATTTCAAAGCCATTTCAGAGGTTGCAAAAAAACCGATAATTCTCTATAACGTTCCTAGTAGAACAGGTAGTAATATGCTGCCGAGTACCGTTCTTCGTTTGGCCGAGGATTTTAAAAATATAGTGGGCATAAAAGAGGCATCTGGTGATATGGATCAGGTCAAAGAGATCATTGATGGTAAGGCTGACGGTTTTCATGTAATCTCTGGAGACGATTTCACGGCATTGCCCACGGTTTTGGCAGGTGGGTCAGGAGTGATTTCCGTATTGGGTCAAGGTTTCCCTACTGAATTTTCGAAAATGATTCGGTTGGCCTTGAAGCGAAACCAAGAAGAAGCCTTTAGATTATTCCAGGTTTTGGAACTGGGTATGGACCTTATCTTTCAAGAAGGAAATCCCGCAGGAATTAAATCTGTTTTTGAAACTCTTGAACTTTCCAATGCGGTAGTACGGTTACCCTTGGTTGAGGCCACTATAGGCTTGAAAGAAAAAATAACAACCTTTGTCAAGTCTATTGAAAAAGTTGCCGTTTGAACAAGTGATTGCCATAGCCTTGTAAACAACTCGTTTTTTGTATTATTTGACAGTAGGGCGGCAACGTTAAATCTTCGCTAAACAAGGTAGCCAATAGACATTATAGCACTATTTTCGTCAGGTAAAAATGTTTTTTATATCCGTTGATAATCCGTAATTTCGCAAAATATTTTTAAGAATGAGACGATATATACCCGTTTTGATTTTGGCAGTTGTTTTTAGTTCTTGTAATGAGTACCAGAAAGTGCTCAAAAACGAGGACGTTAAGGCAAAGTACGATTTGGCACAAAAATTCTATAAAGAAAAAGATTTTAAACGCTCCAATCGTTTATTTGAACAGATAGCCCCAAAGTACGTTGGCAAGCCTCAGGGTGAACGCGTCATGTTCTTTTTGGCAAATACGTATTTTGAGAGGGAGGACTACAATATGGCGGGTTATCAATTTGAGCGTTTTCTGAAATCTTATCCGAAAAGTGATAAAGTGCCCGAATCTGCATTTTTAGGTGCGAAAAGTTACTTTATGCTCTCGCCCG
>CAZEUV010000040.1:0-21084 GCA_964515285.1 uncultured Maribacter sp.
GATACTCCTGTTGATGTTGATGGCGACGGTACAACAGAAGCTACAGTAGAAGACGTAATACAAGATATCGCGCCCATTGTTTCAAAAGCGGCCCGAATCTTTTATCCGCCATCAATAGCTGTAGATGCTTCTACAAATGGATCCTTCAGTATTAATCTGTATACACAATATACAGCGCAATTCGGTACTCCGACTGTAGCAAGTTCTGGAGCTCCCGCAGCCGTACCTACCTATGCTGCTACTGACTTGTACTATTATGTGACTTATGCGGACCCCACAGTCTTTAACACAGGTACGATGAGTATTGATGCCAACGGAATTTTGAGCTATACCATTATCGGGCAACCAACCGATTACAATGCACTAATTAATGTAGTTTTCGTAGTAAAATAAAAACCTGTTTTTATTGATTTGAAACCCTACCATACATACAAAACGCTTTTCCTCAGCCTTGTTTTTTCATTGCTGGGGTTTGTTGTGGCCAACGCCCAGTTTTTATTGCAGGCGCCTAATAGTGGTGGTGAAAATAATTACCAATGGTACGAGGCATCGGATACTAACACTGTGTTAGGAACCGATTTCTTTTTAGAAGTGACCCAACAAGGGGTATACTTTGCGACCTATGATGGTACTTTGTGCGGCTCAAATGCAACGGGCTATTTTATCGTAACCAACTGTAATTCACCTTTCAATGAGGTCATTATGGATATTTCGGCCAATGTGCCATCAGGAGCAACGGTCAGTTGGAGCCCGGCAGTAACAGGAGACCAGACCCGACCGCAAGTAATTGCAACACAAACCGTACAGCGGTATACAGCTACGATTACCAAGGCAGGAAACGATAGTAAACTGCCTAATTTTACAATAGTTTGTATTAATGAAGCTGCTACTCTGGTCGATGATCTTGTTACCGTAAACGAGGATGAATCGGTCATTGTCGATATTTTCGCTAACGATTCCGATTTGCCTGCTACAGGTACTTTAACGACTACGAACCCTTCTAACGGAACGGTTACCATAGACAATAATGGCACCCCCAATAATCCAACAGACGATATCGTAACTTATATACCGAACCCGGATTATAATGGTCCCGATACTTTTGATTATACCGTATGCAATACATTTGGTGATTGTAGTACGGCAACGGTTACCATTGATGTGCTTCCCATTGTTGACGCCATTGATGACTCTATTGCAACTACTAAAAACACTCCGGTCGATATTGATATTTTGGGCAATGACAATGACCTTCCATCCGTAGGCACATTAACAACAACGAATCCATCCAACGGAACTGTTGTTATCAATGATAATGGTACGCCCAATGACCCATCAGATGATAGTGTGACCTACACGCCCAACAACAACTTTATCGGAACGGATATCTTTTCCTATACAATTTGTGATAATCAAGGAAATTGTAGTACAGCTACAGTAACTATTTTGGTTACAGATGTTACTGATCTTGATAGTGATGACGATGGTATTGTGGATAGTTTTGAGGATTTGAATTTAGACAATGACAACGACCCGTCTACCAATGTAACAGATACTGATAACGACGGTATAGCCGACTATTTGGATATTGATAGTGATAACGATGGCATACCTGACAATGTAGAGGCCCAAACCACAGCCGATTATGTTCCTCCCAGTGGACAAGATATTAATGCAAATGGTTTGGACGATGCTTATGAAAATAATGGAAACTTGGGTATCATACCAGAAGATACCGACAATGACGGTTTACCTGATTATGTTGATCCCGATAGCGATAACGACAATGTGCCTGATAATATTGAAGCGCATGATACTGATCATGACGGTATACCAGATGTTACCCTAATTGGTTCAGATAAGGATAACGATGGGTTGGATGATGGCTATGAAGGTAATACCAGTATTGATGTTGATGTAAATGATGAATTTGATGATCCCTATAACGATCTACCGAACACCGATGGTGACAATGAATCGGATTATAGGGATACTGATGATGACAACGATGGAATAGAGAGTAAAGATGAAGACACCAATGGTGATGGTAATTATGCGAATGATGACAATGATGGTAACGGAATACCTGATTACCTAGAAATCAATGTCTTAGAAGACGAAATTGAGGTTTTTAACGTTATAACACCCAATGGCGATGGTACACATGATGTTTTGACCATAGCCGGGTTGGAAAATTACCCCAACAATACCTTACGAATCTATAATAGGTGGGGCGTACTGGTATTCAGCACAAGTGCTTACAATACCCAAGGAAACGTTTTTGACGGTACTTCCAATGGTAGGGTCACAGTAGATGTTGACAATAAATTGCCCGTAGGAACCTATTTCTATATTTTGGATTATGAAAACACAACAGGAAATATGATATCATTATCAGGTTACTTATACTTAAATAGATAACTAATGACATTTAAAGTAATAGATATACTCAGTAGCACTAAAATAATTTTGAGGATTCTCTTTTTGATTATAGCTTCTGGAATCTCGGCTTATGGTCAGCAAGATGCCCAATATACCCAGTATATGTATAATACTGTTAGCGTAAATCCTGGCTATGCAGGATCTCGAGGTCATATTAGTATAGCCGCACTTCACAGGTCGCAGTGGGTTGGTTTAGAGGGAGCTCCAACAACACAGACACTGAATGTGCACTCACCTATTGGCTATAGAGGTGTAGGTCTCGGGTTTTCTATTATAAATGATAAGATAGGGCCTGTTTCAGAAACGAATTTCGATATTGACTTTTCTTATACGATTCATACTTCAACGGAGGGTAGGCTTAGTTTCGGACTCAAGGCTGGTGCCAATTTGTTGGATATTCGGTTTTCTGAACTCAACCAGTTTGCGCCAGATCAGACTTTAGAAACCGATATAGATAATCGCTTCTCACCTAACTTTGGTGCAGGTGTCTACTACCATACGAACCATTTTTATGCAGGCCTGTCGGTTCCTAGATTTTTACAGACGGCGCATTTTGACGAATCTTCTTTGTCAACGGCAAAAGAGCAAATGAATTTTTATTTGATTACCGGTTATGTTTGGGATTTAAATCCGTTTTTAAAGTTCAAGCCCACCTTACTTACCAAGGTTGTACAAGGAGCACCATTACAAGTAGATGTTTCTGCTAATTTTATGATGAACGATAAGTTTATTTTGGGAGTTGCCTACAGATGGGATGCCGCCGTAAGTGGTTTGGTCGGTTTCAATATATCTGAAGGCTTCATGATAGGCATGGCCTATGATAGGGAAACTACCGAATTGGGCAATGCCGCTTTCAATGATGGTTCATTTGAGGTTATCCTTCGTTATGATTTTATTACTACAAAAGGAAACTTGAGATCACCCAGATTCTTTTGATAAGGTTTTGTTCTGTTTCAACCAACTAAGACTATTTGATGCAAACTATTAAAAAGCTTATCACAAAATTGGCCAATAAGGAAAATGCTTTAAAGCTATTTTTCTTGATTATTTTCACCTTGACATCCCAAATTATTTTGGCACAACCTTCTAATGATGACTTTGCCAATGCCATTAATATCACTTCGCTAATAAATAATTGCTCTGCAGATGCAGAATATACTACGACAGGGGCAACACCTGACAGAAATGGAGGAAGCGAATGGAACAACCCTGGAGCAAAATTCAACGTATGGTTTAGTTTTATTGCATCTGCCAATGGACAGATTAAAATCACTGTTGATATCAATGGCGTAAAAGGTAATCAACGGTTTTCACAAGTTGCCTTATGGGAGGCCGATGGGCTTACCGAAATTAGAAGCGAAAACTGGTACACACCTCTTGATGACATCAATCTGGGTCATGTGGGCCTAACACCTGGTGCCACCTATTACATATCGGTTGATACCCATGCTACTAATACAAGAGGAACCTTTACCTTATGTTTGAGTGATGTTCTAGATTATGATTTTTATGAAGGCGCTATTGAGGTAAATGCTTTTATGAACGGCTGTTCGCCCGATGCTGCCTATGACACACGGGGAGCTTCGCATGATAGGAATATGGCTAGTGAATGGACTGTTGGTGGCCCTCGTAACAACCGATGGTTTTGGTTTAATGCCCCAGCTACCGGAGATATACATATTGAAGTTAAAAGAGGGGGTGGAGCAGGCAATCCCTTAGGTACTCAACGGTTTGCTCAATTAGCGCTTTGGGAAGCCGATGGTATTACCGAACTGGCGAGTGACAGATACTACTCGCAGTACTCTGACATTGATGTGAATTATATGGGTCTTACCCCTGGGGTCAGGTATTATATTTCTGTCGATGCGTATGCGAGTGCAGGTTCTTTCACCCTGTGCCTGAACGATCAAGTAGACTACGATTTATATGAGGGAGCTATAGATGTGACCACCCTAATCAATGGATGCTCAATAGATGCGGAATACAATACACAGGGTGCCTCACCTGACTTGAATCCAGCTAGCAATTGGTTAGCAGGTTCGCCAACTGCAAACCGTTGGTTCCGTTTTATTGCGCCGGATACGGGTCAACTGTTGGTTACAGTAGATATCGTAGGGATAAAGGGAACACAGACCAGAACCTTAGTTGCCGTATGGGAAGCTGATGGTACAACAGAAGTTTCGAGTACTCTCTTTACTTTTAATACCGAAGATGTGGTTTTAGGGGCTCCAAGCCTTACCCCAGGTAATATCTACTATATATCGGTAGATTCGGCGACTACTAGTTATTTAGGTTCATTTACCCTTTGTTTGGCCATGGATAACGATTCTGATGGGGTTGGGAATGCTATGGATTTAGACAACGATAATGATGGAATTCTTGACAGCGTTGAAGGTGCGGCTGATCCTGATGGCGATTTGCTGCCTAATTCTTTGGATTTGGACAGCGATGGTGACGGCCTGCCCGATAATGTGGAGGCCCAAACTACGGCTACCTATTTACCACCGAACAATGATGATGTAGCTACCTATTTGGCGAATAACGGAGTAAATTCGGCCTATTTGGGAGGCTTGATCCCCGTTAATACCGATAATACTGACACTCCTGATTATCTTGATACCGATTCAGACAATGAAGGCGGTAATGATACGATAGAAGGGGCGATTGTACTAAGTGGTAATGATGTGGACAATGATGGTTTAGATGACGCAACAGATGCAGATACTACCGGTTATGCGGATCCAGGTGGAATTATAGACAATCCATTGACAAATATTGTTCTACCAGATGTTGACAATGATGCCAGTTCTGGAGGAGATGTAGATTTTAGAGACACAACAGATAATAGACCAGATCATGATAATGATGGTATTGTTGATGTAGTGGATTTAGATGATGATAATGATGGAATATTAGATTGTGATGAATCTTCTGATTCCGTTAACTCACAATTTTTCTGGGCCTTTAATAATCCTTCGGGTACTTTTAATATGGATGTGATCAATGACCCTCGTATCACGAATTGGGCTCTAACCTCAACAAGTACACTTTCAATTAGCGGTTTAGGATTTTCCACACCAAATTCCAATTTACAATTGAACAGTATTTCATCTGTTGATTTTGCAGATGCTTTTTCCAATGATCAATATGTTGAGGTTTCTTTTACAACCGGAAATATTTCAACATTTGTTTTGAATAACATACAATCTGTTTGGATCCAGCCCAATATAGGAGACTCGTACCGTTCAACCGCCATGTATTCATCAGGGGCTTTCACATCTTGGGAAATACTATCTAATAATGTCTTGCATTCAAATACTGGTGCAGGTACGAATTTCTTCGACCACCAAGTTAGATCAACAATACCGCTACTGGCGAATACAGAGTATAGATTTCGTTTTTATATATATAGTCAGATAGATGATTCAGCGCAAAATTGGTCCTCATTTGATGATATATCCTTTAGCATTTCAGCCTGTCAATTACAGGATTCTGATGGTGATACCGTACCAAATCATCTCGATTTAGATGCGGAAAACGATGGTATCTATGATGCCGTAGAAGCGGGGCATGGTCAAGCACATACCAATGGTTTCGTCAATGGAGCCGTAGGGACCGATGGTGTTCCCGATACCGTTCAGGCCTCCCCGAACAGTGGTATGGTAAACTATACCCTAGCGGAAAGTGTTGATGATACCGACGCCATACCCAACTTTTTGGATCTTGATTCGGATGGTGACGGCCTGCCGGATAATGTGGAGGCCCAAACGACCATAGGGTATGTTTCCCCCAATGGCGATGATGCGGCTACCTATACGACCAATAACGGAGTGAACTCTGCCTATTTGGTCATGGGTGGATTGAATCCGACCAATACCGACGGTACGGACAATCCCGATTATCTCGATACCGATTCTGACAATGAGGGGGGCAACGATAGGTCAGAGGCCAGAATTCCGTTGGCCGGATCGGATGCGGACAATGACGGTCTTGACGATGCCTCAGATACTACAGGGGATTATTCAGATCCGGGGGGAACCATTGACGACCCCTTGACAGTAACCATCATTTTACCGGATGTGGACAACGATGCTTCTACGGGCGGTAATGTTGACTTTAGGGATGCAACAGATGACAGGCCCGACAACGACCTCGATGGTATTGTTGACGAAGAGGATTTTGACGATGACAATGATGGAATACTTGATAGTGACGAAGGCTGTGGTAATTTGATTCTCAATGGGTCCTTTGAGCAGCAGGATTTTACCGATGCCGCTATTTTTCCAGGAGGCTTTGCCGGTCCCAACGGTACCTTTATAGGAACGACCTATAACACCAATACCCTAGCTGGGTGGAGCTATACCCAAAATTTGGACGGATGGGTCGGATCTGCATTGCATGCACCTGCTTACCATGGAGTACAGTATTTGGATGTTGTCGGAAACAATAATGTAACGGGTGGGGTCTCGAACGAGCTTTCGCAAATAATAAATACGGTACCCGGTAAGACTTATACCTTTTCATTTTATTGGGGTGAGGATAGGGGACATGCCCCTCCAGAGGTGGTAACCCTTATGGCCCGCATAATCGATTCCAACAATGCCGTGATTATAGATAGAACCCTGACCACAAATTCAGTGGGCCCGATAGGGGGGCTTATTGGTCCGAACAACTGGTTTTATCACGAAGAGACCTTTGTGGCCACAACAGCGCAGACCACCGTATGGTTTACGGCAACACCACCGGGTGCCGGTGATACCTCGGCCGGGGCGGCCCTTGATTTGGTTAGTGTAACCTTAAGTTCCGCGGCGGAATGCGCTGATACTGACAATGATGGTGTAATCGATGCATTTGATCTCGACAGTGATAACGACGGTATCTACGATGCAGTGGAAGCGAGTCATGGGCAGGCCCATACAAATGGAATGGTGAATGGAACTGTAGGTACCGATGGTGTTCCAGATGCGGTCCAAAGTTCACCCAATGGGGAAACCACAAACTATACCCTAGCGGAAAGTGTTGATGATACCGACGCCATACCCAACTTTTTGGACCTTGATTCGGATGGTGACGGCCTGCCTGATAATGTGGAGGCCCAAACGACAATAGGGTATGTTTCCCCCAATGGTGATGATGCAGCCACCTATACGACCAATAACGGGGTGAACTCTGCCTATTTAGGGGGGCTGTTACCTGAAAATACTGATTTGGCCGATAATCCCGATTATTTGGATTTAGATTCGGATAATGATAGTACGGACGATACAACAGAAGCCGTATTTGCCCTGCTTAGGATTGACAATGATCAAGACGGACTTGATCGGCGAATTGACTCTAATGATAATGTGGCTTATGACGATGCCAATGGTAATATTGATACACCCAGTCTTTTACCCGATATTGACGGTGATGTGCTTACGGGTGGTGATGTCGATTATAGGGACAACACAGACGATAGGGCCGATAACGATAATGATGGTATTGTAGATGTGGTGGATTTGGATGATGACAATGATGGTATTCCTGACAATAAAGAATGTCTAAAACCTAGATTTGATACGAGTATGGGCTTATCTACGGGCAGTAATGATAGAAACTGGAATGTGGAATGGATTTCAGGTCCTCTAGATTATGCGCCCGCAGCAATCTCAGGAATTGTTCCTGCTGTGGTTGTTGGTAGATTGGGTGCACTGAGCTGGACAGCTGCTCCGGTAGGGACAGGCTCTGATTGGATTTCCCACCCTTTCAACACTGCCATTGGTGGTATAGGAAACCATATAGATGCAGATCTTGACGGAGTGCCCTTCGAACGACCCTTTTTAGCTCCTCCAAGCGGTCCTACAGGTGACTTTGTACTGCTTCGTTTTACCAATACCTTTAGTTTACCTGTGGGTCTAGCTGCTACTTTTTACCTAAATTTTGATATGGCCGCTGATAATGGAACATTGGCAAACAATATTCATCTTCCTGTTCAAGTATTTGTAAATGGTGTGTTACAAACCACTCCGTTGGTTGATTTCAATGTGCTGACAAATGTTAATTTGGCCAGTAATTGGGTTGATGGCGATAATATTGTTGAGATAGTGGTCTCCTCAGGGCCTCCAATTGGTGGATTGCTCATTACTAATACGACTTCACTATTTGACAATTGCGATTTTGACAACGATGGTGTACCCAATCATTTAGATCTTGACAGCGACAACGATGGCATTTTAGATGTTGTAGAAGCAGGTCACGGTCAAGCACAAACTGACGGTGTGATTGATGGGCTTCCTGTAGCCTTTGGAGCAAATGGGTTGTTCAATGCAATAGAAGACATCGATACTTCAAGTGCGGTCACAACCTATACCCTAGCCGAAAGTGCTGATGATACCGACACCATACCCAATTTTTTAGATCTTGATTCGGATGGTGACGGCCTGCCCGATAATGTTGAGGCCCAAACGACCATAGGGTATCTCTCACCTGCTGCTGATGATGCGACTACTTATGCAGTCAATAGAGGGGTGAACTCTGCCTATCTGATCTTTGGCGGATTAGACCCCGAGAATACCGATAATACCGACAATCCTGATTATCTCGATACTGACTCTGACAATGAAGGGGGTGATGATACATTGGAAGCAGGTATCACTTTGAGCGGTAATGACATAGATAATGATGGTCTAGATGATGCAACAGATGCCGATACAACAAGTTATGCAGACCCGGGCGGAACGATAGATGATCCTTTATCCGGAGCTATTATTTTACCTGATGCAGATAGTGATGCAACAACTGGAGGTGATGTTGACTTTAGGGATGCTCTGGTTATTGTTGATATAGATAGTGACAACGACGGTATTATTGACAGTATTGAAGATTTGAATACCGATGGTGATAATGACCCGTCAACAGACCCAACCAATTCAGACAATGATAGCTATCCTGATTATTTGGATATTGATAGTGATAATGACGGTATACCTGATAATGTTGAAGCGCAAAGACCTATTGACTATATTCCTCCCAGTGGGCAAGACACCAACAATAATGGGTTAGATGATGCTTATGAGGCCAATGGAGATGTAGGCCTCCAGCCTGTGAATAGAGATGGCGTCGATTTTCCCGATTATTTAGATGTAGATAGTGACAATGATACTATACCAGACGCCATTGAGGGCCATGATCATAACCACGATGGTATTGCTGACGTGCTCTTTATTGGTTCTGATAAAGATAATGATGGTCTTGATGATGGGTATGAAGGCTCTGAAGCAATAGATGTTGATGTCAATGATGAAATCAATGACCCAATGACCGATCTTCCGAATACCGATGGTGATCCAGAACCCGATTACCGTGATATTGATGATGACGGTGACACCATTCTTACCATTGATGAAGATACGAACAACGATGGGGACTATATTAACGACGATTTCGACAATGACGGCAGTCCTGATTATTTAGATGTCGACCAACCCATAGTAATCGAAGAAGTAGAAGTTTTCAATGTAGTAACAAATAATGGGGATGGGGTACATGATTTCTTGATTATCACCGGTCTTGATATCCGCCCAAATAATACTCTTCAAATATATAACCGATGGGGGGTACTTGTGTATTCAACAACATCTTATGATACAAAGGGAAATCGTTTTGATGGCACATCACAAGCAAGGTCGACCGTTGGCCAAGGAGAAAAGTTGCCTTCTGGCACCTACTTCTATATTTTGAATTATGAAAATCAGGATGGCGAGCATAAATCCGTATCAGGTCACCTTTACTTGAATTGACAATATATTTTTATGATTACCTTATCTATGAAAATCGGTTAAAGGTCTTACTTTTGTATATCCGTGGTCGATAATCATTTATGCGGTAACTAATAAAACTGAAATTTGATAGAGGAAAAAGTAATCTTGGTCAACCGATCAGATAAACAAATCGGTATCATGTCAAAAATGGAAGCCCACCAAAAAGCGATGCTTCATAGGGCTTTTTCGGTCTTTATAATTAACGATGAAGGTGAGGTCATGTTGCAGCAACGCGCTGCCAGTAAATACCATTCCCCTTTATTATGGACCAATACCTGTTGCAGTCACCAAGGTTTGGGCGAGACCAATATTAAGGCTGGTAAGAGAAGATTACAAGAAGAAATGGGTTTCGTGACCGAGCTGAAAGAAGTGTTCTCTTTTATTTATAAGGCTTCCCTTGAAAACGGACTAACAGAACATGAGTTTGACCATGTAATGATAGGAAGCTTTAACAAAGACCCAACAATTAATATCGATGAGGTCTCTGACTGGAAATGGATGAAACCCAATGACATTAAGAACGATATTTTAGAGCGACCAAGTGAGTATACGGTTTGGTTCAAGATTATCTTTGAGAAATTTTACGAACATATTTTTGATAATAACCCAAGTGTATGAAGGTCAAAGTAAGTAGAAAAGCACATTTTAATGCTGCGCATCGGTTGTTTCGACCTGATTGGAACGAAGAAGAGAACAATGCCGTTTTTGGAAAGTGCAACAACCCAAATTTTCACGGACATAATTATGAATTGATTGTCAGTGTTTTTGGTGAGATAGATCAAGAAACCGGTTTTGTAATCGATATGAAAATTTTGAAAGAGTTGATCAAAAATGAAATAGAAGAAGCCTTGGACCACAAAAATTTGAACGTTGAGGTGCCCGAGCTTAAAAACCTGAACCCAACCGCCGAAAACATAGCCGTTGTCATTTGGAACAAGTTAAGACCGCATATTGATACGTCAAAAGACCTAGAGATTGTGTTGTATGAAACCCCTCGTAATTTCGTAACCTTTTCAGGTTAAGCTATTCTTAGCTACAATGGTATTAAATATCTGGTAATGAAACTATACCCCTTAAAATTCAAACCTATTTTAAAAGAACGCCTTTGGGGCGGAACCAAGTTGAAAAATGTTCTTGGTAAGCCTATAGAAAATGATATAACGGGCGAAAGTTGGGAACTTTCCACAGTGAAAGGCGACATTTCAATAATCGCCAACGGAGACTTTTCTGGACGCTCATTTCAAGACCTGATAAATGCCCATGCAGAAGAATTATTGGGCAAGAGCGTAGTAGAAAGATTTGGGAGAGATTTTCCCATACTCATCAAATTTATAGATGCTAAACAAGATTTGTCGATTCAATTGCACCCCAATGATGATTTGGCAAAAGAGCGTCATAATTCCTTTGGGAAAACGGAAATGTGGTATGTTATGCAGGCCGATGAAAATGCGAACCTGATTGTCGGGTTCAACAAAAACGTGACGAAAGTCGAGTATGCAAAAAGTCTCGAAAACAATACCTTGCTTGATTTGTTGAATTATGAAGAAGTAAAAGAAGGCGATACTTTTTTTATAAATACAGGAAAAATTCATGCGATAGGGGCGGGGGTCTTGCTTGCCGAAATTCAGCAGACTTCTGATATCACCTATCGTGTTTTCGATTTTAACCGAAAGGATAAAAATGGCAACCTTCGTGAGTTGCATACCGAAATGGCCTTGGATGCAATTGATTATACCAAAAAGGATGATTTCAAAGTGATATATCACCAAGAAGCGAACAAAGCGAATACCATGGTCGATTGTCCATATTTCAGTACGAATTTCATTCAACTTACCGAAGATTTGAAACAAGATGTTTCACATAGAGATTCGTTTACTATTTATATGTGTGTTCAAGGTAAGGTAACCGTGGAGAACGAATATGGTTCTGCTCGAATTCGAAAAGGGGAAACCGTATTGGTTTCGGCAAATTCAGGAACTATTGTTTTAAAATCTTCGGGAGCCAAACTTTTAGAGGTTACCATCTGATTAGTTATCGGTAAAAGCCTTACTTTTGCAAAAAAAATAATACAGATGGCTAATATTAGAGATTTAAAAAAAGACATTAATTACGTTCTTGGCGATATCATAGAAGCTGTTTATGTCGTTGATGCGGCCAATAGCAAACAAGACTCGAAAGAAGGGGCGAAAATCATAGATAGTGCTATCGCTACTTTTGACGATTTGATTGCGAAGGTGAATCAACGAAAGGTAGAGAACCGAAAGACCCATTTGAAGTCGGTTCGTGAAGAATTACAAACAAAATCAAAAGCCTTAGTAGAACAGTTGAATAAACTAAGCTAATACGGTCAAAAATTAATGGTAATAAAGAAATCCCGCTTTTGCGGGATTTCTTTATTTAGAAGTCTTGATATCCTCTAAGTATTTTTGCAAAGATCGGCCGTATTTTGAATCTGCAACCTCGGGTGTCAATGATTTATTGATAGAGTCGAGGTATATTATATTGGCATCGGCCACATCGTTCAAAGCGATATAGGGGGCGATATAAGAATCTTTATTGGTGAGCGCAAAGTTTAAAGCATAGGCATAGCTACGTCTGATATTTTTATCGCTTAGTTGTTGGATTGAATCGATTTGTAGTGAATCTAGAGGAACCTTAGTACCCATCGAACCCTGTATTATTTCAAGGTTTTCCTTATGGAATTTTGTCATGGTCTTTTGATACTTTTCCCATTTTTTATGAGTTTCAGAACCTGTGATTTCGGCCTGGGTATCAAAAGTGTTCCATTGGGTGTTTATGGTGATCGTACCCGGTTCGCCAAAAAAGGTAATACGATCGTTAACAGTGTTGTTATCTTTTTTTGTGAGGTAGAGATAGAAAACATCAGGGCTTTCCAATTCAGTCTGAAAATTAAAGTTACCATCGCCATCAACCTGTATAGAATCTATTACCACCAGTACAGAATCAGGTATGTGCTGCAAGTACAATGTGCCTTTTTTAAGCCCCTTAACCTTGCCAGTAACCGTCATGGTGTTTTCAGTAATAATATTGCCACATGAAAACATCAGTAATACAAGTGCAAGAAGAGAGCGTGTCTTTTTCATTTCTATATTTTATTGGACAAATATCAGTAATTTTTTTTGAAATGTTGTAGTGCGTTATTGAATTCGGGTTCACCATAAAACTACAAAAAATACCACTTTAATATAAGATGAACATTCTTTTGATAGCGAATTCGGAGTAAATACTATGTGATTTTAAATAGATTACCTGCCTGTTATTAAAATTTCTAAAAAATGACCTACATAATAGGAAACCAAAGCTGCGGTCATACCTAAAATAAGGGTTTCAAAAACGCCTTTTAATTTGTTGGTCTGATTTACATATGATTTTAGAATTCCTACAATGATAAATCCACATGCCGTCAAAACCGATGACCAAACAAACAAACTCGATGTTATTGGGTAGAAATAGTCCCAGACATATATCGATAAAGGGATCAGCCCTATTAGAATGAATGAAATGTAGGTTATAAGACCCATTTTCAACGGTGACTTTTTTTGCTCGATCATCTCTAGTTCTTCCTTCATCATTACATCTACCCATCGATCTTTATCTGCAGTGATCGTTTCGATGATATCTTCCAATAATTTTCCTGAAAATCCTTTTAGCTTGTATATTTCCCGAATTTCCTCTCGTTCGACCTCGGGTAGATTTTCTACTTCCCAATACTCTACTTGTTTATGTTTGTTGTAATTGTCTTTTTCAGATCTGGTCGATAAATAAGCGCCTATTGACATTGCAAAACCATCGGCAAAAAGATTTGCAAAACCGAGAATGATAATTATCGAACTTTCAAGGTTTGCGCCAACTGCACCTGCAACAACTGCAAATGTTGTAACACACCCATCGATTCCGCCATAAACGAATTCGCTTAAATATTCTTCAAATTTGGAGAAATATTGATTCGCATTATGAATTTGGTGTTCGTCATGTGCAACTAATCTTTTCATTTTTTGCTATCAATTGTTAGTTCTAACTTGTAGCGTCATATGCCAAAGATACCGATATTACAATAGACGGCTTATGCATATTTCTTTACGACTTACAAGAAATATTGTTTTAATATGGGAATATTCAAGACACTATATCTTTGAAGCAATCTCCATAAGATAAGCACAAAGAAGTGCCCCACCAGTACCGACCACATAGCCAAAAACAGCCAAAAGCACACCAACAGAGGTTAATGAAGGATGAAACTCGGCGGCGACCACTGGAGCAGAAGCCGCACCGCCTACATTGGCCTGACTGCCTACCGCCAAAAAGAAATAGGGTGCTTTTATCAATTTGGCCACTAAAATCATCAAAACGGCGTGAATCGTTATCCATATAAAACCAATAGCGATTAATCCGGGGTTTTCCAATACTCTGCCTAAATCTACTTTCATACCAATGGTGGCTACAAGAATATAGATAAACATTCCTCCAATTTTACTGGCACCTGCACCTTCGTAGTTTTTAACTTTGGTAAACGACATTGCAATTCCTACTGCAGTAGCAATAACAACCATCCAAAAGAAACCCGAACCTAGAAACGACAAAAAATTAGTAGGGTCGCCAACTGACGCAACATTCTCGGTTAAATAGGTGCTAATATGACCACCAAAAAAATGTGCTATTCCTACAGCTGTAAAAGCAAGACCTAACATAATCATGTAATCACCTAGTGTTGGTACTCGGGTGATTTTATCGGTAAATTCAGTAACTCTGATTTTTAATTTTTCAATAGCTGAGGTATCTGCTTTTAGCCAGCGGTCTATACGTTCTGTTTTTCCAACCCCCAAGAGAATAATGGCCATCCAAACATTGGCAACGAAAATATCAACGAGAACCATACCGCCGTATTTTTCGGGAGTATATTTAAAAATTTCATACATCGCCGCTTGGTTGGCACCACCACCGATCCAGCTTCCGGCAATGGTCGAAAGCCCTCTCCAAATGGCATCAAAATCATTACCGCCAACGGTTTCTGGTGAAAACATTGATACGATTAGAATGGCCAAGGGACCACCGATGATAATACCGGCACTACCTGTCAAGAACATAATTAGTGCTTTTGACCCCAAATTGGCTATGGCCTTTAGGTCAATACTCAGGGTCATTAAAACCAAGGCTGCTGGAAGTAAATAGCGACTAGCCATATAATACAAACGAGAACTGTGTTCTGTTACCTTACCAATTTCATCAACGGTATGCCATGTTTCAGACACAACACCAAATGAAGACAATAGGGCAGGCAAGAGGTAACACATTAAAACAGCAGGAATAATACCATAGAATTTTTTCCAAAAACCAGTTTTAATACTAGACGTATAAAAAATAAAGCCAAGACATAGTGCCAAAAGCCCGAATACTACGGTATCATCGGTAATCAAGGGTACGGCTGAGGTAGTTTCGTTCATAAACAGTAGGGTTGCTTCTTTTTCAAATATAGTCAAATTAGCAGATGTTGTTCAATATAATGGGCAACGCCATCTTCGGTGTTGTTTAGCGTGATCTTATCTGCAATAGTCTTTACTTCTTCACGGGCGTTACCTACCGCCACACCGCAACCTACATTTCGCAACATTTCAATATCGTTGTAGTTATCACCAAAAGCAATGACATTTGCTAACGATCGGTCGTCATTTAGAAGAAGTTTTATCGCGGAGAGTTTTGAAATTGCTTTTGGGGCTATTTCGATAAGCGTATCGTTTGAACGGTATAAATGCAATCGTTCTCCTAAATTCTTATGAAGTATCGGAAATATGACATCTGCCGACTTTTCAGTAGCCATGAGCATTATTTTATGCGGGCCTACATCTCTTTGTTTCCAATCCTTAATAGTTTCTGTCGTATTCCTATAAACAGGGGTGGCCCTAGTATGGTGTATTTCTTTGTGAACACGCTCTGTATTTTCTTCTACGTACCATTCGTTCTTATGATAAAGACCGAGTTTTATATTGTGTTCTTCGGCTAGGCCATGAACCTCCGTTACATGTTCAATAGCTATGAAGGTAGAAAAGACTTCGGTTTCACCCTCTAAGATCAAAGCTCCGTTATAACATATGATAGGCTCTTTCTCAATACCGAGCCTTCTTTGTAAATAGGTCATGGATTTGGGCATACGGGCAGAGACCAAAATAATTTTTACTGCATGTTTTATACGTGAAATTTCCGAAATCGTAAAATCTGAAACGTCGTTTTTGGTCGATAGCAATGTGCCGTCTAAATCAGAACATAGAGTTTTGTAGTTCATTGTCTAGTCTCTAACGGCGCAGCAATCTATGCTCTTTTTAAATGTTCAACCAGTACGTAAATTTCAAATTAATCGAACGATATCTAGGGGCAAAAACATCAATGGAATAGTTGTCGTTGTACACAATGAACAAATCGGACAAGGGAGCAAAACGCCATTGCAATCTCGAATTAAAGCCCAAGTTGTCTCTTTGGTTGCTATATTGGATCAAAGTTGACCAAAATAAAGTTTTGCTAAAGGTGATATCTATCTTGGGGCTCACAAGCCAAAAATCAGCACTTGAGTATGGAGTTGGCAGACTTAATCTATCATAATTGAACCTCATACTTATCGATGCTTTGGGTTGGATCCGTAACGTAAGTTGGCCTTCTAAAGAAAAGCGTTTTCCGTTGAAAAACCTACCTAGCAAAGATTCAAATTGGTAGGCAAAAACGTTGCCCCTATTTGAACTGTACCCTATTTCTACCGTATTAAAATGATACCCTTGATCGCCCGGCAAGAGTACACCACCATCTGTATTGGTGGGGTCAAAATCGTCTGTCAGAAAAATAAACCTATTTGAAAAATCAAACCAAACTTCTGATTGGTCCTGAAATTCCGTATCCCATGCCAGTCTATGGTCAAAGTCCGTTTTTTTATAATCTAGCCCTGGCCTCCATGTAAATATGGAAAACAATTCAAGACTTGTCTTGTTTACCATCGTACTTTTTGGCCAGAAGGATCCCTCTATGGAAGTTGCTGATTTCATGACGTCGGTACGCCTGATAAACCCCAGATCTGAAGTGAAATCTTCGTCTATATAAACAAAATCAGAAAAGACGTTGAGGTATTTGGAGTTACGACCCAAAAATGCCCCCGCCGAAAAATTGCCTTTGTTGTCATCGGGCTGAAAAGATTTATGAGTATAAAACTTACCGATCCATTTGTTATCCTTTGAGGCTAGGTTGTAGTCGATGCCGATTACGCGGTTGTATTCATCTTCACGTTCTACAAAGTCATACTCTTTAAACGATTGCCTATTGATAAAGAACATACCAATATTTGAGCGAGCAAAGACCTTTTTCTGAATGGCCAACATGGTATTGTTGTTCGATGCAATCTCGTTTTCGATATCATCATCGGTTTGAATACTGAGTACCCCCAAGCGCCAATTTTTGTTTAGTTTTCCACTGAGGCGTACGCCGCCCAATATTTTGTTCTCAACTGAATTTCCCGCACCATCTCGGGCAATACCGATCCGTCTCGAAAAGAAAGGATTGGCATCACGGCCCCCACCAAAACTTCCGAAGAGGTCACTATTATCTATAAAAAATTGTCTTTTTTCAGGTAAGGATACCTCAAAACGGGTAAGGTTGGTGAAAATGGCATCTACCTCTACATTCGAAAAATCAGGGTTTACCGTAATATCTAAGTTCATACCGTTGCCAATGGCCACTTTGGCATCACCACCTACTTTGAGGCTGGTATTGCTATCATCAAGTACAAAATCTTTTTCTGATAAGGCATTTATATAGGGTATGATAGCAATGGGCGTTCTTGATTTGCCCAAGGGTCTTTCAAAATGCATATCGCCCATAAATGCCAAACTGGTAATCGATTGGTTTTGGGGTGTTTTATACCATAAACTACGTTCGTTGGTCTGCATATCAAACCGATAGCATTGAAAACGCCATTTGGTCTCACCTTCCCTAAATTTAAAAGAAGTAAGGGGTATAGCCATTTCAGCGGTGTAGTAGTCGCCGTATATTTTTGATTCTCCGGTCCATTTCACGTCCCAAGAGGTATTGAATCCTCTTCTAAAATCTTGGCCACCTCCAGAGATGAGTGCCTCTCTACGCACACCATAGGGGTTTATTCCGAACAAAAAGGCGTTGGTGCCGTCATTAAAAGTGTCGAACATTAAACTCATGCTATCACTGCCACCTGCCCTATAATCACGTTTTAGCGAAGGCGTAACCCACTTGTCGCCAATTGATTTTACGGTTATGCCTATATACAGGATGTTATCATCTACCACCATTTTTATATCAGAGGGGTATTGGGCAAGGGTAGAATCTGATGGAAAATACTGTTGAAAATTATGGGCACTCTCTGCGGTTTCCCAAAAAGCCTCATCTAAGACACCATCAATTTCAGGCGTTTCAGAAATGTATTTTACGGTAAAGGATTTATCTTCGGTTTGACTGAAAAGGGCGGTTGTGCAAAGTAGAAATATGAAAGCACAAAAATATCTGGTCATTGGATTTGAATTAGCTTGGAATCCCAAAATTAAGGGTTTTAAGCGTTAAATAAATCCTAAAATTTAAAGGAAAAATGCCAATTTATCGGGTAGATTGAACAAATGCTTCGATGGCTTTTACCAGTAGCGAGGATAAGGGGAAACTACTATCAGAATACGACTTGTTATTGTCTTCTAATGACTCCACTTATTTTAAGACATAGTTCTTAGATTCAATTGCTAGTACCGGTATTTGAATCTAAGTTGACTAAACTGTCAATTGTGTACTATTATTTATCCTTCGGCAGAATTCATGACTAATCTAGAATCTTCTAAAGCGGCGGTTCGGTCTTTTGCATTTTCTTTGTAGACATCCATTTGTAGCATTTGTAATAGTGCCTGTCGTGAGGGGTATTCTACTATTAGTATTTTATCCCATACCTTATCTTCAGGGCCGATTAATATTTGATGGGTTTTTCCCATAAACATCACTTTGGCACCTACCTCGGCAATAAGCGGAGCCGTTTTTTTGGCATATTGCGCGTACATTTCTGCTCCGGTCATATCACCATAATCCGCTTGGGCTTTAAATTTCAATAAATTGAGCATCACAACAGGACCTTGGTACTCGCTTTGAATGAACGTACCGATTTGATTCTCTGTGGGCGAAATATAATTCATGGTATAAATTTTTGAAGTTCACATCAATATAAATATTTTTTCAAAGGTAATAGACAATTATTGGCGAAGTTTCTTTTTCTTTAACTTACAGAAAAATTCAATAAGTAGTATATGGAGACAAAGACCCATTACCGCGCTTGCAATTTATGTGAAGCTATTTGCGGACTCGAAATTGAAACAGATGGTACCACTATAAAATCTATTCGAGGCGATAAAAAAGACCCTTTGAGCAAAGGATATATTTGTCCTAAAGCGATGGGTTTGAAAGATATATATCTAGATAAGGACCGTCTTAAGAAACCCGTAAAACGAACCGAGAAAGGCTGGGTGAAAATTAGTTGGGAAGAAGCGTATACTGAGGTTGTGGAAAATCTAATAAAAATCCAAAAAACATACGGACGGGATTCCATCGGTCTTTATTTGGGCAATCCTGTAGTGCACAATAGCGGTACCATGTTGTCAGGGTCATCGTTTTACAAAACCTTAAAAACAAAGTATCGCTACTCGGCTACATCTGTAGATCAGTTGCCACATCAGTTTGTATCGTATTTTATGTTTGGGCATCAGTTATTGCTACCGGTACCCGATATTGATCGCACTCATTTTTTGTTGATTCTTGGAGGAAATCCTTTGGCGTCGAATGGCAGTATGATGACGGCACCGGGCGTAAAAAATCGGTTGAAAGCAATACAGGGTAGAGGCGGTAAAGTGGTTTTGGTGGATCCCAGAAAAACGGAGACCGCAAGAATCGTCAATAAGCATTATTATATAAAACCGGGTGCCGATGTGTATTTGCTGTTGGGTTTGGTAGCTGTCATATTTGAAGAAGAGCTGGTAGATTTGGGTAGATTAGCGTCGTTTACAAAAGGTTTGGATACTATAGAAAAAATGGCCAAAGAATTTTCGTTGGATAAGATTGAGACCATTACAGGAGTGCCTGCTGAAGAAATAAAGACTTTGGCCAAAGAATTTTGTGCGGCGGAAACCGCTGTTGTTTATGGAAGGATGGGCGTTTCTACCCAAACCTATGGTGGATTGTGCCAATGGTTGGTATATATAATCAATATTATCGCTGGAAATTTTGACAAAGCTGGTGGTGCTATGTTTACTAGTCCTGCTCTTGATGTTTTAACTTCCGCCACTAAGGGAAATAGGGGTAGGTGGCACAGTAAGACCAGAAAAGTACCAGAATTTGCAGGTGAACTTCCCGTAAGTACGTTGGCAGAAGATATTCTTAATCAAGAGGGTGAAGAACATATAAAGGCCATGGTGGTGGTAGCCGGCAATCCTGTTCTTTCCACACCCAACGGCAACCAATTGGAAAAGGCTTTTGAGAGCCTTGATTTTATGGTTTCCATAGATATTTATATCAACGAAACAAGTCGTTTTGCAAACATTATTCTGCCACCCACAACCGGATTGGAGACTTCGCATTACGATATCATTTTTAATGCGCTGTCCGTAAGAAACACGGCAAAGTATTCAAAGGCAATATTTCCTCCTTCCGAAGGTGCAAAGCATGATTATGAGATTTTTAGGGCATTGACCGGCAAAATGAACACAGCACGAGGAAAAAACTCCTTGAAATCTAAGCTTGTCAATAGCTATATGACCCCAAAAAGAAAAGTGGATCTAGGTTTAAAACT
>CAZEUV010000040.1:21184-22869 GCA_964515285.1 uncultured Maribacter sp.
AACTAGTCTTTCAAAATATTGATATCGTCGATCAAGTTTTTTATTTCTTCCTCATCGGTGCCATCATAAATACCCCGTATTCGTTTTTTCTTATCTACCAGCACAAAATTCGTTGTGTGGATAAAATCTTGTAACCCTCCATCACCTTGATTAAGAACGGCAAAATAACTTTTACGGGCCAATTCATAAATATGCCTTTTGTTTCCTGTGGTGATATTCCATTTTGAGTCGATTACCCCTTTTTTATCCGCATAGTCTCGTAATACGGAAATACTGTCTATTTCAGGCGTTACTGAAATCGACAAAAACAGTATTGAGGTATCGTTTTTGAACACACTTTGTAATTTGCCCATATTATCGGTCATCACTGGACAAATACTCGGACACCGGGTAAAAAAGAAATCCGTCACATAGATCTTGTCTTTGTAATTATCTTGGGTAATTGTTTCCCCATTTTGGTTTATTAAACTAAAATCGGCCACTTTATGATTTATACTATCATTTTGAATGTTTTTATCAACCACGCTGGAATCTATATCAGAAGGATTATAGATGGGCAGTTGTTTCTTTATGTTTTGATTACATGATAGTATCGTAAAAAATGTTGTGAAACATAGAAAACATAAACACGTTTTTCGGATTTTCATATTAAATCACATTTTGTTCAACAAACTCTTTTGCCTCTTTGATCTCTAGTCTGTTACTATTTGAATTCTTTGTCAATTCAATAAGTTGATTGAAATAGTATGTGGCCTTTTTAGTATCGCTAGATTTTTTGGCTGCCAAAGCAGCGCCATAAATGCCGTTGAACCTATTTGGATGTGTTTTTAAATTTACTTCATAAGCTTCTAATGCTTCTGAATAATTATTAGCTTCCATAAGCATATCGCCCAAAAGCTCATCAGCAGGCAAGACATCCCCAGGGGTGACAGGATGCTTGCTTGTTTTACTTTCCATAACAGCAGCTTCTTTCATAAGAGCTAATCCTTCTTTTTCATTTCCTTTTTTGAATTCTAGCCAAGCTTCAGCGGTTTTTATTTGTATGGCAATTTGTTCGATCTGTAACGCTTTGGTTGCTTTGTTTTGATCTATAAGATTTTGTTGTAATGTTTTAAGCGTTTCAATTTCATTTTCAACGGTATTAAAATCATTACTATGAGCAGCCCCCAATGCTTTTGCAAAATGAAGAATGGCTTCTTGCCAAGGGAATTTATTCCAATTTAAATCAATTTCTGGCAACGCTAAAGAGGCAGCGCGTTTCCAATCTTTATTCTCGAGGGCCAACCTTGAAGGTATTGAGGTAATAGGATAAATAGCGGCTAAAATATTGGCCGGATGAAAAGTTTTCATCTCTTTTATAAGATCGTATTGCTTTTCAGCATTTATATTATCTCCTGCCTGTAAATAGGCATAAACTAAATAGTCTATAGCGTGTAATTCTTCAAAATAAGAACCATCTATTTCTGTAGATTGTGTATAACATCTTGAGCTTTCAGCAGATTGTATATTTGAAGAAATAGACTCGTCCCAAATACCCAATCGTGTAAAAATATGACTTGGCATGTGTTGAGCATGTGACGAGGCCGGGGCAATATCGGCGTATCTTCTTGCTGTTGCCAGTGCCTTATGAGCCAATACCGGGTTGTCGTAATTGTGGATGATATAATGAGCAATACCCGGATGAT
>CAZEUV010000041.1:0-8099 GCA_964515285.1 uncultured Maribacter sp.
TTTATATTGCAACAACCCCTTTAATATGCGGATGTGGGTTATAGTCTACAAGCGTAAAATCTTCAAATTTAAAATCAAAGATATTCTTTGCCTCAGGGTTGATGATCATTTTTGGTAACGGCCTACATTCTCGGCTCAATTGCAGTTCAACCTGATCCATATGGTTGTTGTAGATATGTGCGTCGCCAAAGGTATGAATGAATTCACCAGCTTCATAACCACATACTTGGGCGATCATCATGGTAAATAAGGCATAAGAAGCAATGTTAAAAGGAACACCCAAAAAGATATCGGCACTTCTTTGGTACAGTTGTAATGACAATTTAGGTTTGGCATTTGCACCCCCTTTGGGGGATGGGGGGCTCACATAAAACTGAAAAAATGCATGACAGGGTGGCAAGGCTACTTTTCCGTTCGATATATTTTCGGAAAATGATTTTGATGTATCGGGCAGCACACTTGGGTTCCAAGCAGAGACCATCATTCGTCGGCTATTGGGGTTGTTCTTTAATGCGTGTATCACCTCTTTGATCTGGTCGATATCATCATCGTTCCAGTTGCGCCACTGGTGTCCGTAAACAGGGCCCAAATCTCCGTTTTCATCGGCCCACTCGTTCCAGATACGCACTCCGTTTTCTTGAAGATACTTGACATTGGTGTCTCCTTTTAAAAACCACAACAACTCGTGTACGATCGATTTTAAATGCAATTTTTTAGTGGTGACCATAGGAAAGCCCTTGCTGAGATCAAATCGCATTTGATGCCCGAAAACGCTTAGTGTGCCCGTACCCGTTCGGTCGCCTTTTTGGTTTCCGTTTTCAAGAACGTGTTTTAGTAAATCGTGGTATTGTATCATATGGCCCAATCTCTAGGAAGATAATTTAATTGAAAATAAAGGTGTAAAAATAGGGAAACAATATTTTTATATGGGGAGAAATATATCCCACTTATAAAAAATTATCAACGAGACAAGCGAGAGTTCCCCCTTTGGGGGCTAGGGGGCTCTACCCCAAGAGCATTCCTGCGATAGTAGCTGAGAGCAAAGAGGCAAGTGAGCCACCGAGTACGGCTTTCATTCCAAATTTGGAAAGGGTTTTCCGCTGTCCGGGAGCAAGTGAGCCAATGCCCCCAATTTGAATGCCAATAGAAGCGAAGTTGGCAAAACCACATAACATATAGGTCGCCATAATCACTGATTTATTGTAAGTAAAGTGAGTGGCGTTAGCCATGTCTTTAAGTTCTCCCAATTGTATATAGCCCACAAATTCACTTGCGGCCAGTTTGATACCGAGCAGTTGCCCCATAAGCATTATATCGTCTGTTTCTACACCAATTAACCACATAAGCGGTGCGAATACAGTACCTAGAATGGCCTCTAACGAAAATGAATCATAAGGTGAATGGCCGGCGATCCATGTATTGAGGCCAGTGAAATCACCAACACCTCCTAGAATGCCATTTATCATGGCTATAAAGGCCACGAAAACCAAGAGCATGGCACCTACGTTTACCGCTAGTTTAAGGCCTTCGGTAGTACCATTGGCGATAGCATCCAATATATTCGCGCCTATTTTTTCTGAGGATACAGGCACGTCGGTATTTACTTCTTCGGTTTGGGGATACAGTATTTTAGAGATTACAATCGCTCCTGGGGCGGCCATTACCGAAGCGGCCAAAAGGTGTTTGGCGTACATCAACCTCAGCACTGGGTCGTCACCGCCAAGAAAACCTATATAGGCAGCTAGAACAGCACCAGCAACGGTTGCCATACCACCGATCATGACCAACAAAATTTCTGATTTGTTCATCTTTTCGAGATAGGCTTTTATGAGCAAAGGGGCTTCGGTCTGTCCTAGAAAGATATTACCAGCAACACTCAGGCTTTCAGCTCCTGATATACCAAGAGTTTTTGATAGTAGCCATGCCATGCCCTTGACGACTTTTTGTATAATTCCTAAATAAAATAAAACCGAGGTAAGCGCCGAAAAGAAAATTATGGTCGGCAGTACTTGAAAGGCAAAAATAAACCCAAAAGTATCCATATCACCGACTAGGCCCTCAAAGAGAAACTGGCTTCCCGCTCGAGTGAAATCTAAAATTTTTACGAAAATTTTTCCAACGCTCTCAAAAATAGCCTGTACGAAAGGAACCTTTAACACCCCAATGGCAATGAGAAGTTGAATGGTCAGCCCAATACCCACAGTTTTCCAATTAATGGCTTTTCTATTTGAACTGAATAAAAAAGATATCAGGATCAACACTACCATACCCAAAACGCCACGCCAAAGGCTTGTGAACGAAAATTCTTGATTGGGAATTAATTTTGAGGAATTTTGTACGTCAACATCATTTATGACGGTTGTATCAACGACGTTGTTAATGGTTTCAGGAGTGATGGTTTCTTGCGCGAGCGAAGGAAAGACGATAAAAAAAGCAAGCAAAAGAATCCAAAGGTCGATTTTCATAAGATGCTTGCTCGTTGGTTAGTTGCGTTTTGAAATCTCATCTCTGAGTTTTGCCGCTTTTTCGTAATTTTCACTGTTTACGGCTCTTTCAAGTTCTTTATTGAGTTCGTCTATTGACAGTTCAGTATAGCCATCGGTCGCTCCTGATTTGATTTCTACCGTTTCGCCGCCCTCTTGCAAAATTTCATCGACCATAATACTATCGTCGTTCTCATCTTTTTCTTTTGAAGAGAATTTCAAGAAAATACCGGCCTTGTCCAAGATGGTCTTATAGGTAAAAATAGGTGCGTCAAAACGAAGTGCCAAGGCAATGGCATCACTCGTACGTGCATCTATGATTTCTTCGATCTTGTCACGTTCACAGATGATGCTCGAATAAAAAACCCCATCTACCAATTTATGAATGATCACCTGTTTGATAATAATATCAAAGCGGTCTGAAAAATTTTTAAAGAGGTCGTGGGTGAGCGGTCTTGGCGGTTTGATTTCTTTTTCAAGGGCAATGGCTATCGATTGTGCCTCAAAGGCACCAATAACGATAGGCAATTTACGATCACCATCAACTTCGTTCAATATCAGGGCATAGGCCCCGTTTTGCGTTTGGCTATACGATATTCCCTTTATTTTTAAACGAACTAGACTCATAGTGATATAAAAGTGAAAAGGGCTGTTTAAATAGCTGGAAGCCCCAAAAATTTAAACGGCCCTCGAGGCACAAAGTAACAAAAATTAAGCGCTTTGGGCTTTAAATTCCTTTAATTTTTCGATAAGTTGGGGTACTATTTCGAAGGCATCGCCAACGATTCCGTAATCGGCTGCTTTGAAAAAAGGAGCTTCAGGGTCGGTATTTATAACCACTTTTACTTTTGACGAACTTACACCGGCCAAGTGTTGAATGGCTCCTGAAATACCTATGGCTATGTAAAGATTACTGGCGACGGGCTTTCCTGTCTGGCCCACGTGTTCGCCATGTGGTCTCCAGCCCATATCGGAAACAGGTTTTGAACATGCCGTGGCCGCACCGAGAACTTCTGCCAGTTCTTCGATCATTCCCCAATTTTCAGGTCCTTTCAGGCCTCTTCCACCAGAGACCACGATATCGGCATCGGCAATAGTCGCTTTACCTACTATTTTATCGATTTCTACAGACTTGGTCGAAAAATCGGTATCGTTTAAAGATGGACTGAAATCTTCAGTGGTGGCACCGGTATTATTCTCATGTATTCCGAACGCATTGTTCGAGACCCCAACGATCTTTATATCGGCGTTGATCTGGGTCTGTGCAAAACCCTTGTTGCTAAACACGGTTCGTTTAACAATAAACGGACTCACGCTCACTGGTGCGGCTACCACATTGGGTACATAGCCCGCTTTTAGTTTTGCCACCAAAATAGGCGCCAAGAATTTCGCATCGGCACTTGAACTGACCACGACCACTTTTGCACCTTCTTTCTCTGCAGCCTCGGCGATGGAATTCGCATAGGCCTTGGCGTTGAATGTTTTTAGATTGTCACTAGTGACATTCAACACCTTTGAAACACCATAAGTGCCTAAACTGCTAGTATCGCCGGCATTGAAGGAAATAGCCGTTACCGAATCGCCCGATTGCTTGGCGACGGCATTTGCGTACGAAGCGACTTCAAAAGCGTTTTTTTTGAATTTTCCGTTTTCTGATTCTGTATATACTAAAATTGACATAGTTTTATTTTTTGCGTTTTGTAAACTGTGAAATGATTAAAGGGATATGGATTGGAAATACGTTTCTAAATCACCTTTGCCTCGTTGTGAAGCAGATTGACCAACTCATCAACATTGTCTACCAGTTTTATTGCGCCTTTGGCTTCTGGTTTTTCAAATTTGGTATCATTGGTGGCTGCTGAAACATCAACAGGGTCAATAACATTCAGTTTCTTTTGACGAGCTTGCATAATACCCCGCATATTAGGAATTTTCAAATCACTTTCGTTCACCAGCCCCTTTTGCCCTCCTATAACCAAAGGCAGGGTAGTGGCTATTTTTTCTTTTCCGCCATCGATTTCACGCATCGCCGTTGCATTTGTGCCATCGACTTCTAAGCTTATGCAGGTGTTTACAAAATTCATGTCAAGAAGGGTCGCAAGAATCCCAGGTACCATACCGCCATTGTAATCGATAGATTCCCTACCGGCGATTACCAGATCGTAACCTCCGTTCTTGACGACTTCTGCCAATTGTTGGGCAACAAAAAAACCATCGGTTGGTTCTGCATTTACTCGAATGGCCTCATCTGCGCCAATTGCCAACGCTTTGCGAATGGTGGGTTCTGTGGTTGGCCCTCCAACCGTCGCTACATGAACAGTGGCGCCTTGTTTTTCTTTGAACCACATGGCTCTCGTCAGTCCGAATTCATCGTTCGGGTTGATTACAAATTGAACTCCGTTAGTGTCGAATTTGGTATCGCCATCGGTGAAGTTTATTTTTGACGTAGTGTCGGGTACATTACTTATACAAACTAATATTTTCATAGATTTCAAGTCTTTAGAATGACTGAACAAATATAGGTATTAATTTTCAAATTTACTATGCATGCATAGTAAATTTTATTGCCTTTTTTGGTTCTCACAAACCTCGTTTTGATATATTATTTGCTATTTTTGTTGGCATTTTAACCCGTATTATGCATTAGAGGATTTATTGCGTAATGTGAGTTTATAAGAGTCAAAATCAAGATATTCCATACCAATATGAAGACACTACAATTTAGGGAGGCCATTTGTGAGGCTATGTCAGAGGAAATGAGAAACGACGAATCGGTTTATTTGATGGGTGAGGAAGTTGCCGAGTACAATGGCGCTTATAAAGCCTCAAAAGGAATGTTGGATGAATTTGGCGAAAAAAGAGTAATCGATACCCCAATTTCTGAATTGGGCTTTGCAGGTGTTGCCATTGGGTCTACTATGACGGGCAATAGACCTATTGTTGAGTTTATGACCTTTAATTTTGCCTTGGTAGGTATTGACCAGATTATCAATAATGCCGCAAAAATCAGGCAGATGTCAGGAGGTCAATTCCCTTGTCCGATTGTATTTAGAGGCCCTACAGGCTCAGCGGGTCAATTAGCGGCAACGCATTCTCAGGCATTTGAGAGTTGGTTCGCAAATTGTCCGGGTCTTAAAGTAGTAGTACCATCGAATCCGGCAGACGCTAAAGGGTTGTTGAAATCGGCCATTCGTGATAACGATCCGGTCATTTTCATGGAGTCTGAACAAATGTACGGTGATAAAGGCGAAGTGCCAGAAGGAGAATATATTGTTCCTTTGGGCGTGGCGGATATCCGAAGAGAAGGAAAAGATGTGACTATAGTATCTTTCGGTAAGATCATCAAAGAGGCCGATAAAGCTGCTGATGAATTAGAAAAGGAAGGAATAAGCTGTGAAATCATCGATTTGAGAACCATTAAGCCCATGGATTATGAGGCAATCTTAAAATCAGTGAAGAAAACCAATCGATTGGTGATTTTAGAAGAAGCCTGGCCTTTTGGTAACGTTGCTACAGAAATTACTTATCACATACAATCAAACGCTTTCGATTATTTAGATGCGCCTATCGAGAAAATAAATACTGCGGACACACCGGCCCCTTATTCGCCGGGCTTGTTGGTTGAATGGCTCCCAAACCATAAAGATGTCGTTAAGGCCGTTAAGAAAGTGTTGTATAAATAAGGTTATCAATTTTGTAAAGGTATATTTACTTCGTCGACCAATGGTGGGCGAAGTTTTTTTAATTCTTGTATAAAAGTTCTACTAACGAACTTTAAAGCCTCTCTTTGATTTAGGGGAAGTTGGGGAATAGACATTGGTACGCTATTTGATAAAACAGTACCGAGAACATAAAAATATAAATGAAACACTTTCTTTTTATTCTAATCCTTCTTTTTTCCTTGATTGCGAGTTCACAGACCAAAGTAGGTGGTTTGGTCATAGATGAATCTGGTGAACCAGTAGCTTTTGCAAATGTTTTGTTCAAGAATTCCATTGAAGGAACAATTACCAACGATAACGGGCGATTTTATATGGAGTCTGATAAGACTTATAGTACCTTGTTGGTTTCCTTTATCGGTTATGAAAATCAAGAGATCACATTGGCTTCTAAGGTCAATTACGATATGAGCATAAAGATGGTGGAAGCTACCGAGCAATTGAGCCAAGTGGTGGTTATTGCGGGTAAGCAGTCCAAAAAAAATAATCCTGCCGTTGATATATTGCGAAAAATCTGGGCAAAAAAACGAGAAAACGGCCTTCGCAAGTTTAAGCAATACGCCTATGACAAGTATGAAAAGGTAGAATTTGACCTAAATACAATAGATAGTGCGTTGATGAAGCGAAAAATTTTCAAGGGATTGGAATTCATATTTCAAGATCTTGATACTTCACGTATTACGGGCAAGACCTATCTTCCTATTTTTTTGAACGAGACCTTTTCCAAGATATATGGCGATAATGGACTTAAAAAGGAAAAAGAAAAGATATTAGGCAATAAAAATTCGGGTTTTGAAAACAATCAGGCAATCATCGGTTTCATTGCCGATCTTTATCAAGAGTATGATATTTACGACAACTATCTGAAGTTCTTTGATAAGAGTTTTACGAGCCCGTTGTCAAGAACCGGTATCGACACCTATAATTATGCACTACGAGATAGTGCCTTTATCGATAATAAATGGTGCTACAATATCGTGTATTACCCAAGGCGCAAGAACGAGCTTACCTTCAAAGGTGATTTTTGGGTAAATGATTCTACCTATGCCATAAAGAACATCAATTTAGAAGTTACCAAAAGTGCGAATATCAATTGGGTAAAAGAAATATATATAGAGCAAGATTTTGAAGTCGTCAACGATTCGATTTTCTTATTGAAAAGAGATTATATGTTGAGTGATTTCAGCTTTCGAAAAAAAGAAGAATCAAGGGGCGTATATGGTAAACGAACAACGGTTTTCGATAATTACAAATTTGATGAGGAAAAGCCCAAAGCTTTTTATAAGGCGGATAAAAATCCTTTTGACCCCAAAGCAGTAGTAAAAGATGATACCTTTTGGGCAGAAAACCGGCTTGAATCATTGAACAAGGATGAGTCGGGCATTTATAAATTGTTGGATACCTTGAAGACGGTGCCTAAATTCAAATCGTACTATAATCTTGTAAGTATTCTGGGATCAGGTTATGTGGAAATCGATAAATGGAATATGGATATCGGTTCGGTCTACGATGTCTTTGGTTTCAATGATGCAGAAGGTGCTCGTGTGCGTTTGGGTGCCAGAACCTATTTTGGCGAAAACGACCCTTGGCGAATAGAGGGGTACATGGCCTATGGTTTTGCCGATCATAAATTCAAACACGGTATTTCAGGAAAATTTCTTTTGAACAAAAAGAGCAGATTAATCGTTTCAGGCGGCAATAGGCGCGATATCGAACAGCTGGGGACCAGTCTTACTGCGACGAACGATGTTTTGGGTAGAAGTATAGCCTCATCGGCACTACTTACCGTAGGAGCAAATAATACCTTATCCAATATTAATCTCAGTGGCCTGGGTTTTGAAATAGAGCCCGTCACCAATTTTAGAATTGCTTTTGGTGGAACATTTCGTACCCTGAG
>CAZEUV010000041.1:8199-22149 GCA_964515285.1 uncultured Maribacter sp.
ACTACAATTGGCGATGTGCCATTGGGGCTGTTAAGTGTGGTGCCTGGTAACCAAACATTTTTTACCAATTACGGTACTTTTCCCAATTTGGAATTTTATGAGTTTGTAACAGATACGTATATAGCACTTCATTTAGAACACAATTTTAATGGAAGGTTATTTTCAAGAATACCTTTTATGCGAAAATTGAACCTTCGTGAAATTATTGGTTTGAGAGGGGTGTGGGGCGAAATATCGGATTCGAATATAGCTTTGAGCGCTCCTGCTTCCGGTATCACGATATTACAGGCGCCAACTGATAAAATCTATTATGAGTACTCTTTTGGTATTGGTAACATTCTTAAGATATTCAGAATAGATTTTAACTTTAGGGGCAATTACCTTGACAGGCCTGATGCACGTCCTTTTAGGGTTACAGGTACTTTTGGGTTTAGTTTTTAACGATTGAACTTATATAGGCTTATTCTGAGTATATTCAAAAGAACATAAATCTCCTGTCTTTCTTTCGAGTCTTATGGTGATTCGTTTAGCCGAAAGAACTGTATTGCACCATTATTTACCCCACATAAGATATAGTTGCCATCGCCTGTGCTGATCTTGGCCAGCTTTTTTACATCAAAGGGTGCGAGAAAACCGCTAGATCGGGAGGCAAGTGGCGTAAAATTATTCTTGCCATCACCCAGTAAGACTAGACCAATACCAGCGTCGTTTCTTGGTGTTTCGATTTCGGTGGCATACAGATTTCCTGCAACCAAAATATCTTTGTTGCCATCGTTATTATAGTCATCGATAATAATATCGTTTATCGATGATACTTGGGCTTCGCTGGGCAAAGAATGCATCTCGAATTTTCCTTTGCCGAGGTTTTCAAAGAATGCACTGGCAAAGGTTTTGGCCTCATAGTGCAAGGCTGGTCTCAGGTTTTCAAGACCATAAACATCAAGTAGATTGGCAGACGCAAATTGGTCATAGGTGGGAAAGTCTTTTTTGAGCCCCGGTATCTGCTGTGAAGAACAAGATTTCCCACGTAGCGGATAACGCTCCCCAAAGTTATAGTAACTCAACACAATATCTTTACTGCCATCGTTATCGAAATCGTCATAAAAGACTTCAAAGGGTTCTTGTGGTGAAGCCTTGTATTTGTAATTCATGCCTAAGTTGCCGGCGACAAGGTCAATATCGCCATCGTTGTCGATATCGCTGGCCTCAATGCTATACCACCATCCTTCTGAATTCGAAATGCCATTTTGTGGGGTAACGTTTTTAAACTTTTCTCCATTAAAACGTATCATGGTAATGGGCATCCATTCACCGACCACAATCAAATCAGTGAACCCATCATCATCAAAATCGGCCCAAACGGCATCGGTGACCATTCCAAGGTCGAGCAGGTCTTTGGCTGCTGATTTGGTCACGTCAATAAATTTTCCATTCCTATTCTCAAGAATTCTACTACTTGCCGGTGCCGGATATTGCCAAGGCACGAGCCTTCCCCCGATAAACAAATCTAGATCACCGTCATTATCATAGTCAAATGGGCGAACACAGGCACCGCTTTCTTTTACTTCGTCGAGATTTTCCGAGCGATGAAATGAGCCATTGCCATCATTAATATATAATCGATCTAGATATTCGTCCGTATCTTTTGTCCATTTCCATTCGTTGCCGCCACTTACCACATAAAGATCAAGATCACCATCGCCCTCTGCGTCAAAAAAAGCAGCGTCTATATCTTCAAAATTGGAATCAGCAATAATGTCGGCGATTGAGGCTGAGGAAAACGTTCCTGAAGCTTCTTGTACCAACAATTGACCGGACACCCCTTTGGCACCTCCTAGATAAAAATCTTGTAGGCCATCATTATTAATATCGCCCACTGCCAATGCAGGGCCGTATTGTGACATTTTGTGGGGGAGGAGTATCTGTTTGTCAAAGTCATCAAATTCATTTTCTTGATGCACAAAGTTGCCTAGGGTTTTATTCTCGAACAATGGCTTCCCTTGATTTGATTTGGGGTTTTCAGAGGGCACGGCCTCGTTATAATCAATACTAAGCATTTGGTCTGCCAGTATATTACCCCGCTGTGTTATTTTGCCATCTGGCCAGGTAATGGTCAATTGGTCGATAATTATGTCTTTGCCTACGCCAAAATGAGCCACATTTTCACTTGTGGAGTACATGCCCCTCACATTGGTGAATTCATACCATTGTGACTGATTCTTGATATCAATTTTCACTTTAGCCCCGAAAAGGGGCTTGTGATTTCTCAGGTCGGTCAATTGTATTCTTAAGAAGTGGTGTTCTTTGAATTTTTCGCTATTATTCCTGTAAATAAATACCTTTTCGTTCACATTGTTGATTACCAGATCGAGGTCTCCATCATTGTCAAGGTCAGCATAAGCAGACCCGTTGGAGAATGTAGGTTGATCCAGTCCCCAATTTTCGGTAACCTTGCTAAAGCTCAAATCACCATTATTTTTGAAGGCATAGTTTGAAAGTTTTTGCGAGGGTACTATTTTGAGCGCTTCGTCAAGATCGAGAATATCCCAAATACTTATCTCTCCCGCATTTGGGTGGTCATCCATATATTGGTAAGAGACCTTCTGAACATGTTGCGAGAACTTTTTATCCGCATCGGTATTTCTAATATCCCTCAGCAGGCCATTGGTCACATGAATGTCTTTATGGCCATCGTTGTCAAAATCAGCAATGAGGTTTGACCAGCTCCAATCGGTACTTGAGATTCCCCCAAGTTGTGCAACATCACTAAAGATGGGTGATTTTTTTTGGCTGCTTTGATTGATGTGAAGTGCGTTGAACATATATTGATAGTGACCGCCATTGTTTACCACTTCCCAAAAAGCCTTGGGGTTCATTGCACTCATATTGGCCTTTAAACGATAGTTGTCTTCTGCTACCATATCCAAAACCATAATATCTTGCCAGCCATCATTATTTATATCCGCCGCATCCACTCCCATGCTAAAGTACGAGATGTGCCGCATTGAACTTTCCGTTACATTTTTAAATGTGCCATTGCCATTGTTGAGATAGAAAAAATCAGGGACTTCAAAATCATTGGCCACGTATAGATCCGTCCAACCATCATTGTTGAGGTCGGTTGCCGTAAGGCTGTTCGGGTAGCCCCCTCTGAGCAATCCCGCATTGACCGTAACATCGATAAAAGCATCCCCATTATTTTGATAGAGCTTTGGCGAAAATTCAGGTCCCGGTTTGGTGCCATATAGTTCGGAAAAGTTACCGGGGTTTGGCGGCTGGTTAAGTACGAAAAGATCTAAATCACCATCTTTGTCATAATCTAAAAATGTGGCATGGCGAGAGCGCGCTTCGTCATCTAAATAATATTTTTCAGCACTTTCGGTAAAGGTAGGCATACCCTTTGCATCGTTGCCATTATTGATATATAACTTGTTCTTTCTAAGGTCTGGCCTATCGTCATAAAGCTCTCGACATACATAAATATCCATTCGGCCATCATTGTTGATGTCGGCGATAGCGACCCCTGAAGACCATCCTCCATTGTCAGCTATTCCTGCTGCCTTGGTGATATCTTCAAACTTCAAGTTACCTTGATTTATATACAAACGGTCGCTGACAAGGTTGCCGGTGAAAAACAGATCTTGCAAGCCATCACCGTTAATGTCAGATATACCTACCCCGGCACCGCCATAGTAATTAGAGTAGATTAAAATGTTGTGCGTTTTGGTATCGATGATGGTATTTTCAAAATCAACTTTTGTGTTTTGGGGGTCGAGAAGGGTAAATAGCTTATCAGCTGGTTGTGCGGTCAGTTGGGCAATAGTGAGAAACACTACTGCCATAAAATAGTATTTTGAAAATAATTTCATTGATACAAATTAGATTGTTAAAGGTACGAACTTTCTGTTTTTTCGACGTTATAATAGTAGTGTCATTTGTGCTTGTGCAATTAGATGTATTGGGTTAAAGCTATCGAATAAAAACCTTAGAAAATTATAAGATGTTCATTTACTTTTATTTACTGCCAAAAAGATAATTTTATCTGATTAAACTTGTCTAAACAAGTTTAAATAGTTAATTTTAACGTTAAATTAACTCTGAAAAGTATGATTCTGAAAATTTTGAATTAGAAATATACTTTACAAAAACTAACTTAATTATTAACTAAAACCTTTATGAAATGAAAACAAGATTACTGGCATTACTAGTAATAACCCTTTGGTCGGCGAATGCTTTGGCCCAGGGTACGGTAACGGGACAGGTACTTGACACAGATGGGATCGTCCTACCTGGCGTCAATGTCATTGTTGCCGGAACAACACAGGGGGTCGTTTCCGATTTCGACGGAAACTATTCGATTGAGGCACCTGCCAATGCTACTTTGATGTATTCCTATATTGGATACATCGATCAAAGTATCGAAGTGGGCTCGCGAAGCGTTATCAACGTGAACATGGTAACCGATGTAAGTCAATTAGATGAAGTGGTGGTAACGGCACTGGGTGTAAAAAGAGAAACCAAGGCCTTACAGTATTCCGTTACGAAAATTGACGGGTCAAAGCTTACCGAAGCCCGTGAGATCAACTTGGGTAATTCACTTACGGGTAGAGTTGCCGGGGTGAATGTTTCTAAACCATCTTCTGGACCTGCGGGTTCAACACGAATTATTATTCGTGGAAACAAAACCCTTGGGGGGCAAAACCAACCCTTGTATGTTGTGGATGGAATTCCTATGGATAACTCAGGTTTTGGACAGGCTGGCCTATGGGGCGGTTCTGATGGCGGTGATGGTCTTACCAGTGTCAACCCTGATGACATTGAATCGATTGTTGTGCTTAAAGGTGCGAATGCAGCAGCACTTTACGGTTCAAGAGGGGGTAATGGGGTTATCAACATAACCACCAAACAAGGAACAAAGAGAAAAGGTATTGGCGTAACCTATAGTTCAAATGTTGTTTTTGACGCTTTGTACGATCATAGCGATTTGCAACAGAAATACGGGGCTGGTAACTATGTTGACGGGGTTGCCACTAAGCCAGGTTCGGCACAACAAGCTTTCCAATGGGGGAATATCGGTTGGGGTCCGGCCTTAGATGGCAGTTCGGTTGTTCAGTTTGATGGTGTTGGCAGATCTTATTCTAATGCAGGTGACAACTTTGCCCGGTTTTTTGAAACGGGTCATTCGGTAACCAATAGCCTATCGTTGAGTGGTGGTGGCGAGAATCAGACGTTTCGTTTTTCACTATCGGATCTTAGAAGTACAAGTATTGTACCGAATTCGGGTTTTGATAGAACCAATTTATCATTTAGCGTTAATTCAAAATTCGGAGAGAGGCTTTCGCTCAATGCCAAGGTAATGTATTCGCACGAGGATGCTAAAAACAGGCCAAGGTTATCCGATTCACCCAACAATGCCATTCAATCTATATGGAGGATTCCAAATAATGTGAATGTAAGGTCTTATTTTGGCGACCCATCAAAACCAGGAGCAATACCTGAGGGTACAAATGATGGATTATTGGCTATTTACGGACAGGGAGGTGCGCCAAAATTCCCTGGTCAAGAATGGCTTCCAGCGGCGAACAATTGGGGTCAAAACCCGTATTGGGCGACTGAGGTCTCTGCAAGAAATGACAAAAGAGACCGTATTATAACTTCGGCGACGTTAAGGTATCAGCTTACTGATTGGTTGTACGCTTCTGGCAGAATTGGTATGGATTGGTTTACAAGAAGGGACAGTGATTTAACCCCTGAAGGAATTGGGTACAACTTAAGTGGAAGTAGAAATGAAGGAGAGACTCGAGTAAGAGAGATAAACACAGATTGGATGTTGGGTGTCGATAAAAAGTTCGGCAAGTTCAGCTTGAACACGTTTGTAGGAGCCAACCAAATGAAAAGATCATGGGAACGAATTCAGGCACGTGGTTCTGGGTTTAGTGTCCAGTTTTTTGATGCGATCAATAATGCGGCCACTAGGAGCTTTAGCTTTGGATTTAACGAACAGGGTGTTAATTCGATATATGGTTCGGCAGAAATAGGGTATGATGGGGTGCTCTTTTTGACGGCCACGGCACGTAACGACTGGTTCTCTGTTTTGAATCCTGAATTCAACAGTATCTTTTACCCTTCGGTAGGGGGCAGTTGGATATTTTCTGACAGCTTTGGGTCAAAGCCCTCATGGTTGAGTTTTGGTAAGTTAAGGGCTTCATGGGCACAGGTAGGTATTGCGAATATCCAACCTTATGAAGCAAACCTAACCTATTCCTTAAATGCCAACCCCCATTTAGGGAATTCCTTGGCGACCTTTTCTTCGGCAGGAGGTAGATTGGGGAATATTCCCAACCCGACATTACAGCCGGCATTGTCTACTGAAACCGAATTTGGTATTGATTTGAGGTTGTTCAACAATAGGCTAGGAATAGATTTCACCTATTATGATCAGAAAACTACGAACGATATACTTAGGGCTTCCATTTCTAATGCTTCAGGTTTTGGTTCTACATCGGTCAATATTGGTGAGATTTCAAACAAGGGAGTAGAATTGCTTATTTCAGGAACACCCATTCAGGGTCCTCTTACCTGGGATGTTTCTCTTAATATTGCGAAGAACACCAACGAAGTGGTATCGCTGATCGAGGGTAATACCGAGCTTTCCGCAAGTGGCGGACAGCCTCGAACAAGAAATGTTCAGATCAAGCATATCGTCGGGCAACCGTTCGGAACGATAACGGGGCGTGTGCAGCAAACCACTCCTGACGGAATACCTATTTTTAATGCAGATGGTACGCCGCTGGCTTCGGAAGATTTTGTGCCGATAGGTAATGGGGTAGCAGATTTTACAGGTGGTGTAAACAATACATTTAGCTGGAAAGGGTTCAATCTTGATTTTCTTATCGATTTTAAATCAGGAGGTGAGATTTTTTCAGGTACGAACAACCGTTTGACACAGCAAGGCTTTCACAAACAGTCTTTGCTCGGTCGTGCAGGCGAACAGCCTTTGCATATAGCGGGTGTTGAAAATACGGGGACCGCTGATGCTCCTATATATACGCCGGTCGATAGAGACCTTACTCCACAAGAGGCTATTACGTACTGGGGTAGAGTAGGGGGCGAAAGTACCGCTATATCCTCAATGTTTATTTATGATGCGTCATTTGTTAAACTTAGACAGTTGACCTTGGGCTATTCATTCCCTAGTAAGTTACTGGAAAAGACACCCTTTCAAAAATTGAGCTTTTCCCTTGTGGGTAGAAACCTTTGGGTAATCAGTAAGAACATTGACAATGTTGATCCTGAATCAACATATTCGACAAGTGCTAGTGCCCAAGGGTTGGAGTATTTTGCCACACCCTCGACACGTAGTTACGGCTTCAATGTAAATATTGGATTCTAAAATTGTAAATTAAAAAATGATTAAATAAATATAAAGACCATGAAATATACATTTAAAGCAATTGTATGGCTGGCAGTAGGGGCGATCTTAACGTTCACTGCCTGTGATACCGAAGAGTTGCACGATCTGAACATAAACCCCCAAGCGGTCGACGAGATAAATATGAATTTTCTTTTTTCGAGCGCCGAGCTTAGCCTTTCTGATGGAGGGCCTGAAAGTAACCGATTTCTCAATTGGCGTACCAATGTAGGCTACGCAGGTTTTTGGATGCAGCATTTTGCCGGTGCCGGGGCTGGCGGTCTTCAAAGTGGCGATAAGTATTTTGTTAATGTGGAGAGTGATGATGCACCCTGGGATTATGCATACGGGGGGTTGTTGAAAAACGTGACCGAAGTATTAAAGCAGACCGGGCCAGATGGTTTTGAAGCTGGAAGAAGGAAGAATACCCGTGAAGCGGCAAGGATTGTACGGGCATTTGCCTTTTTACGATTGACCGATTTTTACGGCAATGTTCCGTATTCGGAAGCTAATGGTGGCATTGAAGGTACTTTCTTTCCTGTTTACGATACCCAAGAGTCTATATACACGGCCTTGTTTCAAGAATTGGAAGAAGCAGGTGCTGCAATCAGTACCGCTAACCCCGATGATGGTTTTGCATCAGCTGATATGATCTATCAGGGTGATGTTGTTAAATGGAAGAAGTGGGCCAATTCATTGATATTGAGAATGGCCTTGCGTATATCGGATGTCAATGCCTCACTTGCTGCTGAAAAGGTAAGCAAGGCACTTTCAGGTGCTGGGGTATTTGCCAGTAATGATGATATTCCTTGGGTACCTCATGCTTTAGATCCGAACCAATGGACGAATCAGAACGGACTTTCACGTGCCTTTAATGATGGAGGTCAGGGTAGGGTAATGAGCAAGACCTTGATCGATGTACTAAAAGGTACAGATCCCGCTAATGCTGCCGATGATGATCCCCGACTTATGATATTTTCTGGAGGGGTCGATGGTGATACTGATCCACTGGTACAAGAGGGCATGCCCAATGGGCTAGATGCTGGAACACTTGATACGTTTACGGGAGTAACAGGTACAAACCCCAACGTAACTTTTTCTGCATTGAATATGTTGTTCTTTGATTTGGATGAGCCCTATAAACTCATGAGCTATGCCGAAATGGAGTTTTTACAGGCAGAAGCCAAAGAACGTGGAATCGGTGCCGTTGGCGGAACTGCTAAAATGCACTACGATGCCGGAGTAAGGGCAGCAATGCAAATGAATATAGTCTATGATGCTTCTTTTGCGGTTTCGGATGGGGCTGTAGATACGTATCTTACCCAATACCCCTATACAGAAGGTGGTGCAAATGCCTTGGAGATGATAGGTGAACAAATGTGGTTGAGCAAGATGTTGAACTGGTGGGATGCATGGAATTATTGGAGAAGAACAGGTTTTCCTAACCTCACTCCGATCAATTATCCAGGAAACTTCACAGGAGGGCAGATTCCTACAAGATTGTTGTATCCATCTGGTGAAATTGCCAATAACAACGAGAATCTTACTTCAAGTGGTACTACAAACACCCATGTTGGTAAGGTATGGTGGGATGTAAATTAGGTTTTATAAGTTGAGTTAGTTTTTTAGAAAAGCAGCTGTTGGACCCAACGGCTGCTTTTTTTTGACCTAGTAGGTTTTTAAAACCTACTAGGTCTTGTTGTATTACTCCCTTATAATACGGCACTCTTTTTTGCAAACTTTCAAAGAAAGTGTTTTTATTATAGAAGAAGTTCCGATGTCGCCGAAAAGCCTTTCAAAAGGAATATCGATCAAACTTAGTGAGGTTTTTAAATCAAAGTCTTAAAAGAACAATTGTTGATTTTGGTAATCACCCTGAAAAGAATATAAGTGGCCTTTTGTCGATTTTCAGTCTCCTAAACTAGATGTTTAAAGTACCTTTGCAAACCAAAAACAAAAACGATGAGTACTACTAAAAAGACAATAACCTTTGATGTGTTGATTGAAATACCGAAAGGGAGTAGAAATAAATACGAATATGATTTTACCCTACATAAGATCAGGTTTGATCGAATGCTATTTTCATCAATGATGTATCCAGGTGATTATGGTTTTGTTCCTGAGACCTTGGCTCGTGATAAAGATCCGTTGGATGTTTTGGTGATGGGTACAGAGCCTACATATCCCATGGTCGTCATGGAAGTGAAACCGATTGGGGTGTTTCATATGACCGATGAGAAGGGGCCTGACGAAAAAATTATATGTGTGCCGGTTTCAGATCCAGTTTGGAACCAGAAGAATGATATTGGTGATCTAAACCCTCACAGATTAAAAGAAATCGAGCATTTTTTTCAAGTGTATAAAGATCTAGAGAAGAAGAAAGTCGATGTTGGCGGTTGGGGCAATGCTCAAGAAGCCATAAAGATATACCACGAGTGCGTAAAACGTTATGACGAAAGCGATCATAAAAAGAAACGTACTTTTACCATATAGAAATAGAATCACTATAAAACGAGGCCTCTTTTATCTTTTAAAAGAGGCCTTTTTTATTCTGTTGTTATTTAGTACTTTAGCAGCCGTTAAAAAACAACTTAAAACAATTGATAAAATGGATTTAATCGTAAAGTTTTTGCCTGCATTTGGAGTTTTGGCATTGCTATTTGTTTTTATAAAAAATAAGTGGGTAGCCAAACAAGATGAAGGCGATGAGAAAATGTCGAGAATTGCGAAAAACATTGCCGAAGGTGCAATGTCATTCTTAAAAGCTGAATACAAAGTTTTGGGAATTTTTGTAGTAGCGGTAGCAATCTTATTATACTTTAAAGGAACTGCGGAAGAAGGCTCTAACGGAATGGTAGCAGTATCATTTGTTATTGGGGCTATTTGTTCTGCCTTAGCGGGCTTTATCGGTATGAAGGTAGCCACTAAAGCAAATGTAAGAACCACACAGGCTGCAAGAACCTCTTTAGGTAAGGCATTGGAAGTGGCTTTTGCAGGAGGAGCTGTAATGGGATTGGGTGTTGTTGGTTTAGGTGTTTTAGGCTTGAGTGGCTTATTTATGGTCTACCAAAATATGTGGCCCGGAGCCGATAATCTATCAATGGTATTAAATGTACTTTCAGGATTCTCATTGGGAGCTTCTTCAATTGCGTTATTTGCGAGAGTCGGTGGTGGAATTTATACGAAAGCAGCGGATGTTGGAGCTGATTTAGTGGGAAAAGTTGAAGCAGGTATTCCTGAAGATCATCCATTGAACCCAGCGACCATTGCCGATAACGTTGGGGATAATGTTGGCGATGTTGCCGGTATGGGTGCGGATCTATTCGAATCGTATGTGGGTTCTATTATTGGTACCATGGTTTTGGGGGCCTTTATCTTAACACCTAATCTAGATGGTTTAGGAGCTGTTTATTTACCATTGGTTCTTGCGGCCGTAGGAATCGTAATGTCTATTCTGGGTACCTTCTTTGTAAAAGTAAAAGACGGTGGAAATCCTCAAACAGCATTGAATATAGGTGAATTTGGCTCTGCAATATTAATGGTCATAGCTTCATATTTTATTATCAATACCTTGATTCCGGAATCTGTTGAAGGATTACCTTCGGGGGCGATGGGCGTATTTTGGGCCACAATTGCAGGTCTGGTCGCTGGAATATTGGTAGGTAAGGTAACCGAATATTATACGGCCACCGGAAAACCACCAGTGATGTCGATTGTGAAACAATCGGAAACAGGTGCTGCAACGAACATTATCGCTGGTTTGGGTATAGGTATGATGTCTACCATGATACCTATTCTTTTAATTGCCGCAGCTATTATCGTGTCGCATCATTTTGCTGGTCTGTACGGTATAGCGATCGCTGCAGTTGGTATGTTGGCAAATACGGGTATACAATTGGCAATAGATGCCTACGGGCCGATTTGTGATAATGCTGGTGGTATTGCCGAAATGGCCGAGTTGCCAAAAGAAGTACGAGAACGTACAGATAAGTTGGATGCGGTAGGTAATACAACTGCAGCTGTAGGTAAAGGGTTTGCAATTGCTTCTGCTGCGTTGACCGCTTTGGCATTGTTCGCGGCTTTTATGAAAACTGCAAATGTCACCTCAATTGATGTTTCAAAGCCCACTATTATGGCGGGTTTATTAGTGGGGGGCATGTTGCCATTTGTTTTCTCGGCTCTGTCTATGAACGCCGTAGGCCGTGCCGCTATGGCAATGATCGAAGAGGTTCGTCGTCAGTTTAGGGAAATTCCCCAGCTAAAAGCTGCTTTAGAGATTATGAGAAAATACGATTCTGATATGTCAAAAGCATCGGAAGAGGATAGGAGAATATTTGATGAAGCAGATGGAGTCGCGGATTACGGAAAATGTATTGATATTTCTACAAAGGCATCTATTAGAGAAATGGTACTGCCAGGTTTGTTGGCAATAGCCGTACCTGTTGCAGTTGGTTTTTTGGGAGGTGCTGAAATGCTGGGTGGTCTTTTGGCCGGAGTAACAACCTGTGGTGTTTTGATGGCGATTTTTCAATCAAATGCAGGAGGTGCTTGGGACAATGCCAAGAAAACCATTGAAGAAGATGGCCGTAAAGGTACCGAGGTACACAAAGCAGCGGTGGTAGGTGATACCGTCGGTGATCCATTTAAAGATACATCAGGGCCTTCATTGAACATTCTTTTGAAATTGATGTCGGTTGTGGCATTGGTTATTGCGCCGAGTATTGCTATGAGCCTTGAAGAAGGAGTTGCATATTCAGATCAAACAGAATCGACTACCATTGAAATGAATGTGATCAATGATGATTTGGCGCATGCTACGGTATCTTACATCACTTATGTCAACGGAAAGAAGGTTACCGAAAAGAAAACCTTTGAAGGAACACAGGCTGAGGTAAAGGCTCAATTGAAGGCCTATGAAAATACCACGGTAACTACTAATGCCACCGAAACAGAAATTACGATTGAAAAGACAGATACTAAAGAATAAATATTGACGATAGATAGCGTTATTGTTGAGTATATGAGAAGTAGGCATGAGGGTAGGCACATACTTTTCAGTCTAAAATAGCGTTTTTTAAATAGGGTTTAACTAGATTTTGGTACGGAAATAGCTAATTAATTTATATATTGATGGCAATAGTATTTTTTGTTGTTTGATATTCTTTTTTGGTTTTTGTCTAATTAATTCAATTATGAGTATAAATAAAGAATTTTCTGAATATCTTAAACTAACTCCTAAAGGAGTTAAAGGTAAATTTTTAAATTTTACGGGTAAATCAGGAGAGCATTGGGTGAGCATAATACCATCTTTAAACGTTTCAGGTTATGGCGAATCTGAGGAAGATGCAATTACGGATTTACAATACAATGTTAAAGTTCTTTTTGAAGATTTATATGAATTAACTGCAACTCAAAGAGATTCTGAATTAAAAATCCTGGGCTGGTCGCAAAATAAATTTTTCAAAAAGCAATACTCATCAACGTATGTGGACGAAAATGGAGTACTACAAAACTTCGACTCTCCAAAACAAGTTAAAAAATCCGTTTTAGAACCCTCAAATGCTTAAAATCTGGGAAATAATCGACCTGTTAAACTAAAGGATTGGATTAAGTTTTTGGTTGCCCATAATTGTTCAAAGAAGCGCCATAAAGGCACTTCGCATGAACATTGGAAATGTCCAAATTGTCGTAGAACAATTACTTTTCGAAGTCAATATAAAGAGATTCCAGCTATGCATTTAAAAACAAACCTTACAACAATGGGTTTTAATTTGGATTATCTTTATAAATGGTTGAAAAATAATTAACTAAAACAACCCGTTGATTTCAGCATCAATTTTATTGATGATTATGCCCAAATCTTCAGGGTCATTTACAAAATCAAGATCATCTACATCGATTACCAAAAGATTTCCTTTTTCATAACCGTGTACCCAAGCCTCATAGCGTTCATTCAAGCGGCTTAAATAATCAATTGAAATGCTATTCTCATACTCTCGTCCACGTTTGTGTATTTGACTGACCAAATTCGGAATCGAACTTCTCAAATAAATCAGAAGATCTGGGGGCTGTACCAAGCTTTCCATCAATTCAAAAAGGCTTGAATAGTTGGTAAAATCACGATTGGTCATCAGCCCCATGGCATGAAGGTTGGGAGCAAAAATAAAGGCATCCTCGTAAATGGTACGATCTTGTATGATACTCTTGCCCGATTCCCTGATTTTAAGAACCTGTCGAAACCTTTGATTTAAGAAATGAATCTGGAGGTTAAAGCTCCAACGTTCCATTTGGGTATAAAAATCATCCAAATAAGGATTGTCAACGACATCTTCAAAATCAGCTTCCCATTTATAGTGTTTTGACAGTAATCTCGTTAAAGTGGTTTTTCCTGCTCCTATGTTTCCTGCAACGGCGATATGCATATAATGTCTTAATTAATGGTTGGTGTTGTATTTTTCAAAGAAACACAATATACAAAGTATCTTGGCTAAGAGAAAAAATAGTTGTTGAAATACGGGTAAAATATTTTTATGCCCATC
>CAZEUV010000042.1:0-11350 GCA_964515285.1 uncultured Maribacter sp.
ATGAATTTTTCACGGTGCAGATGTACCGATCCCTTGCCCCCGTTGCCCGAAGTCAAAAAAATTCTTACGTAATCTACAAAGTTGCCTTCGGTCATTGTTTAGAGGTTTCGATTATTGGCGTAAACTGTTTTATGAATCAAACTTCAATAGAAGGTCTTACCTTATATTGTTGTTCGAGTTGGTCAAGAAAGTATTCTAAAGCTCCTCGATAACCTTACTCAATCTACGGGTGATTTCATCAATTTCACCAATACCGTCAACACTATGTAATTTCCCCTGTTCTTCGTAGTAAGCTCTTAAAGGCGCGGTCTTTTGATTGTACTCTTCAAACCGGTTTCGAATCTTACCTTCATCTTGGTCATCGGGTCTTTTACTGGTCTTGCCTCGCTCTAAAAGACGTTGGATCAGCACCTCATCATCGGCTTCAAGAGCAATGGTGGCATTGATTTTCATGTTCTTTATTGTTAAAAAAGCATCAAGAGCTTCTGCTTGGGCAGTGGTTCTTGGAAAACCGTCAAAAATAAAACCACTGGCATCGAGGTTTTTATCTACTTCGTCTTCTAGCATTTTTATGGTCACTTCATCAGGTACCAAATCTCCCTTGTCCATATAAGATTTGGCCAAGATTCCCAATTCCGTTCCGTTTTTGATATTGTACCGAAACACGTCACCGGTCGAAATATGTTTTAGATTGTATTTTTCTTTTAAAAATTCAGCTTGTGTACCCTTTCCGGCTCCTGGTTTTCCGAACAAAACAAGGTTGATCATATGTTTTTGGTTTAGTTGGTAAACTTCTTTTAAATTTCTTCCCAATTCGTTGTAATCGAGCCCGTAGCCCACGATAAACTTATCGGGTATATCAATGCCCACATAATCTATACTGTACTCACCATTGTATATTTCAGACTTAAAGAACAAAGTGGCGATCTTAAATTCTTTTACGTTGGTTTTTGAAAATAGATGTACCAATTCTTTCAATGTTCGCCCCGTATCAATAATGTCTTCGAGAATGATTACGGTACGATCCTCTATGTTTTCGGGCAAATCTAATAGCGTTTCTACAATGCCCGTTGAGGTCAGGCCCTGATAAGAGCTTAATTTAACGAAAGAAACCTCGCAGGGGTGCTGGTACTGTTTGAGAAAATCAGAAACGAACATAAATGCACCGTTCAAAACACCGATAAAAATTGGGGTTTCCTCTTTGTGGTCAACAGCGATTTTGACCGCTATATTTTTAACGGCCGATTGTATTTCGGTTTCGTTCAAAAAAGGCTTAAAATATTTATCGTGTAGCTTTATCACGGTCAATCAAAATTAAGGGGCAAATATAAGGCTTTGATTTCTCTTTTTAGAGTTGATAAGGTTCGTTTTGAGAATTCGATGTATTTTTGTAAACCTAACCCTTTGAATGTAGAGAAATGCCTATAGAAAAAGCAACCAATTACTTTTCTTCCGATTTTAAGCTCGGTATACTGGGTGGTGGGCAATTGGGTAAGATGCTTCTCTATGAGACCCGAAAATTCGATGTGCATACTAAGGTCTTGGAAGCTTCTGATGACGCGCCTTGCAAAATTGCATGTAACGAGTTTGTCAAGGGCAGTTTGACCGATTTCGATGATGTATACAATTTTGGAAAAAAAGTGGATGTTCTTACGATCGAAATTGAGAACGTCAATATAAAGGCCCTTGAGAAATTAGAAACTGAGGGCTTGAAAGTGTATCCACCTACCAGGGCATTGCGAATCATACAGAACAAGGCAACGCAAAAGTTGTTTTATGTTGACAACGAAATTCCTACTGCGGATTTTTCGCGTTTTGCCTATGCCAGTGAGATTAAGGACAGTATTGCCAATGGCGGGTTGAATCTGCCTTTCGTATGGAAAGCAGCACAATTCGGTTATGATGGGCAAGGGGTAAAGGTGATTCGCACTGTCGGGGATCTAAAAGGTTTGCCCGAAGGAGAATGTATTGCCGAAAAATTGGTTCCCTTTAAAAACGAACTAGCCGTTATCGTGGTAAGAAACAGCAGTGGCGAAGTAGTTACCTACCCTGTGGTAGAGATGGAGTTTCACCCAGACGCCAATCAAGTGGAGTATGTCATTTGTCCCGCTCGAATTGATGCCAAGGTTGCTGATAAAGCACGTGAGATCGCTTTGAAAGTATCTGAAAAGATCGGGCACATCGGTATTTTGGCAGTAGAAATGTTTCAGACTGAAGATGATAGAATTTTGGTCAATGAGGTTGCCCCAAGACCACATAATAGTGGGCATTATAGTATTGAGGCCAGTTATACGAATCAATTTGAACAACATATTCGGGCCATTTTGGATCTGCCTTTGGGAAGCACTGAAAGCAAAGTAGCCGCGATTATGGTCAATCTAGTGGGTGCAGAAGGCCATACAGGTGATGTGGTTTATGAAAACATAGCTGCTATTTTAAAGATGAAAGGTGTCACACCGCATATATATGGAAAAAAACAAACACGGCCCTTTCGTAAAATGGGACATGTGACCATAGTGAATGAGAATATTGATGAAGCCCGAAAAATTGCGGAGCAGGTCAAGAATACCATAAAAGTGATTTCGAAATAGAAATTCATAACTTTAATCAAAAAACAAGTTGTTATGACTATCATAGAAAAGAAAAAGACACTTAAAAGAATAATCGAAACTTTACCAGATGATAAATTAGATGAGGCTATTTTGGTAGTCGAAGATTTGGCTCAGAAAGATGAAAAAAGAATCAATTTTATAAAAGAGCTATTGCAAAAGGAAAAAGCACTTTTTGAAAAACTTGCTCAATGATTTCAAGAGAATTAGCAGAAAAGCTGAATAAATTAATTTCGGAAGCATCAGGTGGTTCTAATGGGATAAGAGATATAAATTCACTTTCCTCGGCAATAAATAGACCCTTCCAAACTTTTGATGGCAAAGACCTGTATCCCTCTGCAATTGACAAATCAGCAGCTATTTTTCAAAGTGTCATTCTCAATCATCCTTTTCTTGATGGAAACAAACGAGTGGCATATGCTTTAATGCGACTTATACTATTTGAAGATGGGTTGGATATTGAAGTTAACGATGCTGAAAAATACAGGTTTGTCATAAGCGCCTCAAAAGGCGAATTACAGTTTGAGGATATCAAACTTTGGATTATTGAGTATTTAAAAAAATAAATATGAGCAAAGTAGCCGTAGTAATGGGAAGCACCAGCGACCTTCCCGTAATGCAAGAAGCCATTGATATTTTAAAGGGCTTTGACATTGAGGTAGATGTCGATATCGTTTCTGCCCATCGTACCCCCGAAAAATTGTTCGAATTCAGTAAAAAAGCCCATACCAATGGCTATTCGGTCATTATAGCAGGTGCAGGTGGTGCAGCGCACTTACCGGGCATGGTGGCTTCTTTATCTCCCTTGCCCGTGATCGGAGTACCTATAAAAAGCAGCAATTCTATTGATGGGTGGGATTCTATACTCTCTATTCTTCAAATGCCGGGTGGAGTGCCCGTAGCTACCGTAGCCTTGAACGGTGCGAAAAACGCAGGTATTTTGGCAGCACAGATTATAGGAAGTGCTGATAAATGTGTTTTAGATAAGGTCGTTCTTTACAAAGAGGGACTGAAACAAAAAGTGATTGCCGGAGCTGAGGAAATTAAAAACAGCAAATAAACCACTCTGTGTGACTCTGTGATTTTCTCTGTGTAACTCTGTGGAATAGCTATTCCACAAAGAAAAAAGAGTTTCATAGAGTCACATAGAAAAAAACAATACATGAACAACCCTTTATTGACCCCTTTCGACACCGCTCCCTTTTCGAAAATAAAAAACGAGCATTTTAAACCCGCTTTTCTGCAAGCGATGAACGATGTACGGGCAGAGATCGATGCGATTACCGGTAATTCTAAAACAGCGAATTTTGAAAACACTATTGAGGCCTTAGAGTTTTCGGGGCAACAACTCGATAGGGTCTCAAGCGTATTCTTTAATTTGAATTCGGCAGAGACCAATGAAGACATTCAGAAAATAGCACAAGAAATCTCTCCGTTATTATCAGAATTAAGCAATGATATTACCCTGAATGCTGATTTGTTTGCAAGGGTAAAATCGGTTTATAAACAAAAAGAGGCATTGAATTTATCCGTAGAACAAGAAACATTGCTTGATAAAAAATATAAAGGGTTTAGCAGAAACGGGGCCAATCTACCGAAAGACAAAAAGAAAAGGCTCAGGGAAATCGATGCGGAATCTTCGAAGTTGAAACTGCAGTTTGGTGAAAACATATTGGCCGAAACCAACAAATACCAAAAACACCTGACCAATGAAAATGATTTAGACGGTTTGCCCGAGGGCGAAAAAGAAGCCGCTGCACAGTTGGCGAAATCAAAAGACAAAGAAGGTTGGGTGGTGACGTTGGATTACCCTAGCTATATTCCCTTTATGAAATACGCCAAAAACCGTGAACTGCGCAAAGAGCTTTCTATGGCCTTTGGCGGAAGAGGTTTTCACGGTGACAACCTTGATAATCAAAAAAATGTACTGAAAATCGCCAAGCTTAGGCATGAACGTGCAAACTTATTGGGGTACAAGGCCCATGCACATTTTGTGTTGGAAGAACGTATGGCGGAAACCCCTGAGAAAGTCCATGAATTTTTGAGCGAATTACTTGAAAAAGCAAAGCCGGCGGCAGAGCGTGAATTCACCCAATTGGAAGATTTCGCCAAAGAACTTGACAACATAGACCAGCTTCAAAAATGGGATAGTAGCTACTACTCAGAAAAGTTAAAACAGAAACTCTTTAGTTTAGACGATGAACAGCTAAAGCCCTATTTCAAACTCGAGAACGTAATTGCCGGTGTTTTCAAAGTAGCCGAAAAATTATTCGATCTGCGATTTGAAGAGGTTTATGATATTGATAAATACCATGAAGATGTGAAGACCTACCGTGTCTATGATGGCAAAGACGAGTTTGTTTCACTTTTTTATGCAGATTTTCATCCCAGAGCAGGTAAAAGAGGCGGAGCTTGGATGACTTCGTATAAATCACAATATGTAAAAGATGGCGAAAATATACGGCCACACATCTCGAACGTCTGTAATTTCACCAAACCTACGGAGAACAAACCATCGCTTTTGACTTTCAATGAGGTTACTACCTTGTTTCATGAATTTGGTCACGGACTGCATGGTATGTTGGCCAACACCGTTTACCCCAGTCTATCGGGCACATCGGTCTATTGGGATTTTGTTGAACTGCCCAGTCAGGTAATGGAGAATTGGTGTTATGAGAAGGAAGCCTTGCAGTTGTTCGCAGTGCACTATAAAACAGGTGAGCCCATACCGATGCATTTGGTAAAAAAAATAAAGGGATCGGCCACTTTTCAAGAAGGTATGGCCACATTGCGCCAACTCAGTTTTGGTTTGCTGGATATGTCTTGGCACGGAGCCGACCCCTCAAATATCAACGATGTAAAAGAACAGGAAACCAAGGCTTTTGAAGGTACGAACCTATACCCGAAGACAGCAAAAACATGTATGAGTACGGCGTTTTCGCATATTTTTCAAGGCGGATATTCTTCAGGCTACTACAGTTATAAATGGGCCGAAGTCTTAGATGCAGATGCCTTTGCCTACTTTAAGGAAAAAGGGATTTTCGATAAGAAGGTCGCTACTGCCTTTAAGGATAACATACTTTCAAAAGGCGGCACTGAGAACCCAATGGTCTTGTACAAGCGCTTTAGGGGTGCCGAACCCAAAGTAGAGGCGTTATTGGAGCGAGCTGGCTTGTTGAAATAGAGATAGACTTGCCGATAAGGCATTAAAATACTAACGCTATAGATTCTTGGGCGAAATTATTTTTCAATCTAAATGATTCCCCGACGGCTCGGGGTTGGGTGAGGTAAAATACAATCCCAAACATTCGGGGCGGTTTTTGGCTTTAAGGCCAAAATGAAACTGGCGAAATACCTCTATGGCTCTGCCGGCCCGTGCCGGTCGGACGAGCCTCGAGGATAGTCGGTTTCAAGAAATTTTTTATTAGCACTATACCTTTTATGTATCCACAACATTGATGATGCGCAAAGTCTTCAATTTTCGTCAGATCAACTGATATTCATGGCATTACCTCTATGTAAGCTCCGTATTTATAATAAGTGGGCATATCTAAAATATGCAAATTTTACAACTCATTTCGTGAGACTTCTGTGATAAGTTTTGTGGAACTTTGGTAATACCAATTTAACCATAAAATGATGCATAAATAAATTGAATTATTTTTTGTTTGGACTAGGCAAAAAATATAAGCATAGCCATAGCTACGGTTCTGTTTTTTAACGAGGGGCAAGCATAAAAGAAACGATTTATATGTAACATTTTATGGTTAAATTGGTATAAAACCCAAATGCACTGTATAAGGGTAATAGAAACGCTGACTTTAGTTTTATCTGTTTTTGATTATTAAGTGAGGCAGGTGAAATTAATACTTATGAATCACTACTATTAAAAAATTCACTTACTTTTGATATGGACCAAAAAAGAATGACAATACATCAACTTAATCCTGAAACATGGGTAGATGCTTATGCAGACTATCTTTATAACTATGCGGTAGCTCGGGTAAGTGATGCTGAGATTGCAAAGGACCTTGTACAGGAAACTTTTTTTGCCGGCTTGAAGTCTGCCAAAAACTACAAAGGCCAAGCGGCAGAACGTACTTGGCTCATTGCCATTCTAAAGCGAAAAGTAATTGACCACTATAGAAAGATAAACTCAAAAAAAGGAAAGGCAGAAGTGCGCATGAACTATAGTTCAAGCTCTGATTTAGAAGGTGATTGGTTAGAAGAGCAGGTGGCCGACCCCTATAGTATATTAGAGAACAGTGCAATTGAAAATGAGGAATTGGGCATGGCAATACAAGATTGTATATCAAAATTGCCTAAAAAACAGGCCGTGGCCTTTAACATGAAAACAATACAGGGTGTAAGTACCGAGGGTATTTGTAATGAACTTGGTATTAACCCGTCTAATTTGTGGGTAATGATACATAGGGCCAGAACTGCTCTCATGGATTGCCTTAATAAAAATTGGTTTTGATTATGATTTCTTGCGAAGAAGCAACTACGTTATGTAATAAAACGCAATACAAAGAGACGACCTTTTTCGAAAGGTTGAAATTGAAGTTTCATCTATTGGTATGCAAGACCTGTGCTAAATTTTCCAAACAAAACACGCAACTTACTACACTCTGTGACAAAGCGAACCTTCAAAGCCTTACAGAGCAAGAGAAGGTTGAAATGAAAGCGCAATTGGAAGATAAATAACACTCGTTTAAACAAGTTCATAAAATAACTGCCCTAAAATAACTGCCATTATCCACCAAAAAACAGGAATGCTCTCAATCCAAAAGGAAGCGAAGTATTTTGTTTGATTCTTTCTAGTAGTGAACAGTGCGTTTACCAAAATCAAAAAGACAATTCCTTTCGAAATCAGCTCCTCTATAGAAATATCATCTTTTACGAAAGTCAAGAAGAAAAATAATACGGCTCCCAAAGCACCCAATAATTTGGTTCTTGCCACGCCGTATCGTTGAGGTAAGGTCTTGAGTTCGGGCTTATCATAAGCGAGGTCTCTGATCTCAAAAGGAATCAGTAAAACAAGAACGAAAACAAAACGCTGAATAATTTCCAATGAAACATCTCTTGTTATGGTTTGCTGCGCTGAAAGTAGGGGTAGAATCACTGTTGAACCAGACCAGACCAAGGCAACGACAAAAATTTTAAGTCCGCCCCAACTCCTCAGGTTTTTTGCATTTGGTAAAACAGGAATTGCGTACAACCCTGTCAAAAATAATAGGCAGCCTATGCCCGTCCAAGTTTCAAAATTCAAAAACCATGAATGGTACAGGGCGAGGGTGAGGGCAGCCAAGCTGAATACTTGTATGTTTTTGTGATATTGGTTGGCCACCATCAGATATTTTTCTGCCTCAAGGCCATATTTGATGAAATTATAACAAGCTATCGACCCGAAAAAAAGAAACCATGAAAGGTGTGTTTGAATTGAAATTTCAAAGTTGGTTTCGGTAATCTTGACCAATGCAAAGATTGCAAAAGACACATGAACGCTAGCATCAAGATAAAAGTCGAAAATGCGTTGGTACCACTTCATTTGGTAAAAATAGCCAAACTGTTTATAACCTTTGTTTTTGGTTAAGAACTTTGGGTGCTGTTCATTTGTATTCGGTTAATTATAAGGTATTAAATTCTTAATTTTGCTCATGTTTATTTTTAACAAAACAGCTTTATGAACACGAACATATTTGCTTTGCGCCATATTGGTATTGGAGAAGATGACCTTCAGTATATGTTGAAAACAATGAAGGTAGAGAGCTTGGACCAGCTTATTTTAGAGACTATTCCTGATGATATTCTTTTAAAAAAATCCTTACAATTGGATCTTCCGATGAGCGAGCACGAATATTTGGGCCATATTCAAGCCCTGTCTGATAAAAATAAAATTTTTAAATCATATATAGGTCTTGGCTATCATGAAAGCCATACACCTTCTGCCATTAAAAGAAATATTCTTGAAAATCCGGGTTGGTACACGGCCTATACACCGTACCAGGCCGAGATTGCCCAAGGTAGATTAGAGGCATTACTGAATTTTCAAACTGTTGTAAGCGATCTTACTGGAATGGAACTTGCCAATGCTTCCCTTTTAGATGAAAGTACGGCAGCAGCAGAGGCCATGACCATGTTATTCGATGTTCGTGGCCGCGATCAAAAGAAGAACGAGGTTTCGAAATTTTTTGTTTCTGAAGAAGTATTGCCACAAACACTTTCCCTCCTACAGACCCGTTCTACACCTCTTGACATTGAATTGGTCGTTGGTGACCATAGGGAATTTACTTTCGGAACCGATTTCTACGGGGTTTTATTGCAATACCCGGGAAAACATGGTCAAATTTATGATTACTCGGACTTCGTTGCCTCGGCCAAGGAGAGCAATATCAAAGTGGCGGTGGCCGCAGATATTTTAAGTTTGGTTTTATTGACCCCACCGGGCGAGTTCGGTGTTGATGTAGTGGTAGGTACTACACAGCGATTTGGTATTCCGTTAGGCTATGGAGGGCCTCATGCAGCGTTTTTCGCCACCAAAGAGATATACAAACGAAGTATACCCGGGCGTATCATCGGACTCACCAAAGATACCGACGGAAAACCCGCCCTGCGAATGGCTTTGCAGACCAGGGAGCAACATATAAAAAGAGATAAGGCCACCTCGAATATTTGTACGGCGCAAGTACTATTGGCTGTAATGGCAGGTATGTACGCAGTTTATCATGGCCCAAAAGGATTGAAATTTATTGCGGATAAAGTACACGCTATGGCGGTCACACTTGCTGATGGTTTAGAGAAGTTGGGGCTGTGTCAGGTCAATTCATCGTACTTTGATACCGTTACGGTAAAGGCAAACGCAATTACAGTAAAATCTATCGCTGAAAAATACGAGGTAAATTTTTTATATGTTGATGACGAAACAGTCTCCATTGCGATAAACGAAGCAACTTCGTTAAAAGACCTGCAACAGATTATGGCTATTTTTTCACAGGCTCAGGGCAAAGATGAAATTGTAATCACTGAATTGCTATCTAAATCGGCAATTACAGATGAGGTTCGTCGTACTTCGGCTTATATGGAGAATGAAGTTTTCAATTCATACCATTCTGAAACTGAATTGATGCGGTACATCAAAAAACTAGAACGTAAAGATCTATCATTGAACCATTCGATGATCTCTTTGGGATCCTGTACCATGAAACTGAACGCTGCCTCTGAAATGTTACCCTTAAGTATGGCGCAGTGGGGCAATATTCATCCGTTTGTTCCGAAAGAGCAGGCCGAAGGCTATCAGACCGTTCTCAAAGAATTGGAAAAAGATTTAAGTACGATTACCGGTTTTGCGGCCACTTCGCTACAACCCAACTCTGGTGCTCAAGGCGAGTATGCGGGACTCATGACGATCAGGGCTTATCACAAATCAAATGGCGAGGGGCATCGAAATATTTGTCTTATTCCGGCATCGGCGCATGGTACCAATCCGGCTTCTGCGGTAATGGCCGGTATGAAGGTGGTTGTTACCAAAACCGACGAAAGAGGAAATATAGATGTGGCCGATCTTGAAGAAAAAGCAGTACAACATTCCGATAATCTTGCTGCCTTAATGGTTACTTACCCATCTACGCACGGTGTTTTTGAGTCATCGATCAAACAGATCACCAAGTTGATCCATGACCATGGAGGGCAGGTGTATATGGATGGTGCCAATATGAACGCCCAAGTAGGTTTGACGAATCCGGCGACCATTGGTGCCGATGTATGCCATTTGAATTTGCATAAGACCTTTGCCATTCCGCATGGCGGTGGTGGGCCAGGCGTAGGCCCTATTTGTGTAGCACCTCAGTTAGTGCCTTTTCTGCCAGGCAATCCCGTCATCGAAACTGGTGGCGACAAGGCTATTTCGGCTATTTCGGCCGCACCATGGGGAAGCTCTTTGGTTTGTTTGATTTCTTACGGATATATAAAAATGCTGGGCGAAAGCGGCTTGAAAAAATCTACCGAAATTGCTATTTTAAATGCCAATTACATCAAGCACAGACTGAGTGACAAGTTTGATGTATTGTATACCGGGGAAAAAGGTCGTGCAGCTCACGAGATGATTCTCGATTGCCGACCCTTTAAAAGCAAGGGTGTTGAAGTGACCGATATCGCAAAGCGCCTGATGGACTATGGTTTTCATGCTCCTACGGTATCTTTTCCCGTAGCAGGTACGCTAATGATCGAACCCACCGAAAGTGAGGGTCTTGCCGAACTTGATCGTTTTTGTGATGCCATGCTCTCCATAAGAGCAGAGATAGAAGTCTCTGACTCTGAAGATTCAAACAATGTTTTAAAGAATTCGCCCCATACCCTTGAGATGGTCACCAGTGATGCTTGGAGCTTTCCGTATAGTAGGCAAAAGGCCGCATTTCCATTGCCTTTTATCTCAGGCAACAAATTTTGGCCATCGGTACGACGGGTCGATGATGCCTATGGCGATCGTAATCTGATATGTACTTGTACGCCTATTGAAGCGTATATTGAAGCTGAATGATTATGATAACGCCAGTATACACCGAATATTTCGGCTATTGTTGAGATTTTTGATATGGGTATTCGAAAATCAATTGCGATTTGAACGTCGTAATATGTTCATGATATTTTGACCATTGACTATTGATTTTGTTAGTTTTAGAGTACTAAACTACTAGTTTATAAAAATATGAACATCGGAATTACAGGAACCGGAAGCTATA
>CAZEUV010000042.1:11450-21749 GCA_964515285.1 uncultured Maribacter sp.
AAACTACTAGTTTATAAAAATATGAACATCGGAATTACAGGAACCGGAAGCTATATACCCTCATTGGTCATTGAGAACCAAGATTTTGAGGAACAAGAGTTTTTGAACGCAGACGGTTCTCCTTTCAAACATGAAAATCAGGTAATTATCGAGAAATTCAAGGCCATTACCGGTATCTATGAAAGGCGTTATGTAGAAGACAATTTAAACACTTCTGATATTGCTTTTCTTGCCGCTGAAAAGGCAATTACCGATGCGGGCATTGATAAAGAAGAACTCGATTATATTATTATCGCACATAATTTTGGTGATGTCGCCCATGGGCAGTCGCAAGGCGATACCCTGCCGAGTTTGGCCAGTAGGGTAAAACATCATCTGCGTATCAGAAATCCGAAATGTGTCGCTTATGATATGCTATTTGGGTGTCCAGGGTGGATAGAAGGTGTTATTCAGGCCAATGCTTTCATTAAAAGCGGAATCGCAAAAAAATGCTTGGTCGTTGGTGCCGAAACACTTTCAAGGATCACGGACCCCTATGATCGAGATTCTATGATCTATTCAGATGGGGCAGGGGCGACTATAATAGAGGAAAATGATAAGGCAGGACAGATTTTGTCGCATGCCAGCGCCACTTACGCCCATGACGAGGCTTATTTTTTGTTCTACGGAAAATCATATAAAGATCCCTCAGAAAAAGATACCAAATACATTAAAATGTACGGCAGAAAAATCTACGAATTCGCCGTTACGCACGTACCTAGTGCCATGAAAGAATGTTTGGATGAAAGCGGAGTATCGATTACCGATGTAAAAAAAATATTCATACATCAGGCAAACGAAAAAATGGACGATGCCATCGTAAAACGTTTTTATGATCTATATGGAATGGAAGTGCCAGAAGGTATCATGCCCATGAGCATTGGTAAATTGGGCAATAGCTCTGTAGCTACCATACCCACACTTTTCGATATGGTATACAACGGAAAATTAGAAAACCAACAGGTACAAAAGGGAGATGTTGTTATCTTTGCAAGTGTTGGCGCAGGAATGAACGTAAACGCCATTGTTTATAAGGTTTGAAAAACGTTTCAGGTTTCTTTTGTTTCAAGTTTAAATGAGTTTGTTGTACGATTTTCAAACTTGAAACCCTTTAAACCAAAAACCCTAGCTTAAAAAATGTACGAAAAGACTTTTCCGAACAAACGCTTTCAACACACCTTGGCCTTTTTTCAAAAACATATCTCCACTAGTGAATCTATTCTTGATTTGGGGGTTGAGAATCCGTTTTCGAAAATTATGAGAGAAGAGGGCTTTTCGGTTCAAAACACTGCTGGAGAAGATTTGGATATTGATTTCACATCCGTTCAAAATTCAACCGCGCAAGTGGTTACGGCCTTTGAGATATTTGAGCATTTGCTGGCGCCTTTCAATGTCTTACGAGAAATAAAAGCAGATAAGCTGGTGGCCAGTATTCCCATGCGACTTTGGTTTTCGCCTGCCTACAAGAGCAAAACCGACCCGTGGGACCGCCACTACCATGAATTTGAGGATTGGCAGTTTGATTGGCTATTGGAAAAATCAGGATGGACTATAAAAGACAGGGCAAAGTGGACGAACCCTGTCAAAAAAATAGGGGTACGGCCAGTACTACGGAGTTTTACCCCAAGGTATTATATTGTATATGCCGAAAGAAATTCAAAAGGAAAATGATTCTGTTCTATGAATTATTATATCATCATACCTGCCCATAACGAAGAAGCCTTTTTGGCCGATACGTTGAATTCGGTACTTCGCCAATCGTTACAGGCAAAAAAAGTGGTGGTGGTCAATGATAATTCCACCGATGGTACAGAGGCCATCATTGATGGGTTTTTGGGTTTGAGTACTATTTTTCAAAAGCTGAATACGACTTCCTCAACAGAACATATGCCGGGCAGCAAGGTGATCAACGCCTTCAATAAGGGTTTGAAGTTGTTGGATAATGAGTATGATTTTATCGTAAAGCTCGATGCCGACATCATATTACCCGACAACTATTTTGAGCGTATTGCCTATATATTTACCGGAAGCCCTAAAGTTGGACTCGCCGGAGGCTTTGTTTACGAAGAAAATAACACGGGTGAATGGAAATTGAACCACCCTATGAACAAAAACCATGTTCGTGGAGCCTTTAAAGCGTATTCAAAAAGCTGTTTCAAAGCTATAGGCGGACTCAAAAATGCGATGGGCTGGGATACCGTTGACGAACTTTTGGCGCAGTACCACGGCTTCGAAATATTCGCTGATGACGCACTTCATGCAAAGCATTTACGCCCAACAGGTGATGCCTATAACAAAAAGGCCAAACTACTTCAAGGAAAAGCCATGTACACCATGCGTTACGGTTTTTGGATAACATTTATCGCCTCTTTAAAAATGGCATGGAACCTTAAAAAACGAAATGTTCTTATTGATAATTTTGAAGGGTATTATACTGCTAGAAAAGAGCAAGCAATTTTTTTAGTCTCCGAAAAACAAGGAAGATTTATTCGGAAATTGCGATGGAAAAGTATCAAGAGGAAATTGTTATAATGAACTCGTCTTAAGTTATTCTTTTACCTACGAATTTCGCATTTCCCACCCTAATTTTGTCATTTTTTGGTTCAGTAGCGATGCTATGGAACCAAAAAATGACTTCATTATGGCACGAAAGCCTTCATTCTCGGTTCCAAAGAATAACTCAAGATGAGTTCAATCAAAAAAACATCCTTCGACGAAGGATGTTTTTTTGATTGAAAATTATTTTTTGCTTAGAACCCCAATTCCTGTTTTACTTCAGGAAGCAGATCTTTTCCTTTGGCGACGATCAGGCCTCCACCTGCTTGGGCATCAATGACATAATCAAAACCTTGGGCAGCAGCCACTTTCTCGATAGCGGTCTTTGCTCTTTCAGATATAGGGCCAAAAAGTTCAGCCTGTTTTTTCTGAAGCTCTTGTTGTGCCGCTTGTTGTGCTTCGCCTATGCTTTTTTCATACCCTTGAAGCTCTTCGGCTCTTTTTTTGTTCTCCTCTTCGGTTTTTGAAGCTGATTCATTGGAGTATTGTGTGTACTTGTTCCTCAGTTCAGTTGTTGAAGCTTGGATGTCTGCCTGATAGGTTTCAGAGAGTTTTTTCAACTCTGATTCGGCAGTTTTCATTTCGGGCATTTCAGACAATAGTTTCTGTACATCAATGTGGGCAACCTTGCTCTGTGCGTTTACAAAGCCGGTAACGGCAATGAATAAAATTAGAGCAACAGCTATTTTCTTTACTTGTTTCATGACTTTTTAAGTTAATATTTGAGCGTTAATGTATATTTAAATAGTTTCTTTAAAGACGTTTTAATTATCGTCATCTTTTTTTCGGTCTTCTTGTTTTGCCTTCTTTTTGGCTTCTCGTTCTTCCAACAATTTTTTTCTTCTTTCTTCGTAGGCCTTCTTTCGTTCTTCTCTTAGTTTGAGCTGTTCGGCCCTCTTTTCATTGGCGGTCTTTGTTCTTGCCTCATTGGCCTCTTTGGCCTGTTCTTTTCGTTCTTTTAAGGCTTCACTGATTTCTTCTTCGGTCGCTTCGCCATCAAATTCATCCCTACTGTTTTTCCGCTTTGCTTTTTTCTTGGGCTTACTTACTTTTCTCGTTCTTGATATGGCCCTTAAGATAACTTCGCTTATATCGTGCCTTTTTTGCGAGTACAACATTACGACATCCGCAGATTTATCAAAAATAAAATCATACTTTTTATTGGTGCCTATCTTTTGAACCTCGTTGAACACTTGATCTTGTATCGGCTGTATCAACTGTCGCTTTTGCAGCACCAAATCACCTTGAGGACCAAAACGGTCTTGTTGGTACTCCAACATCTCTTTTTCAAGAATCTGTATTTCTTCTTCTCGCTCACTGATCAGCTCATCGGTCAAGAGCACTTTTTCGGCCATAAGATCTTTCTTCATTTGCTCTATGACACTTTGTTCTTGTTCGATCTCTACTTTCCATTTTTGTACTTTAGAGGCCAATTGCTCGGTTGCGGCTCTGTACTCTTCAACATTCTCTAAGATATACTCCATATCAACATAGGCTATTCTAACTCCTCGCTGTGCAAAGGTATATGATGAGAACAGTAGCATGGCTACCCCTAATAAAAGAACTTTTGTTTTTGCTTTCATTTTGATGTTGTTTTAATACAATAGAAAATATCGTGCCAAAAATACTAAAACTTTTAAAATGAATTAGTTAGAATGTAGCCCGATAAGTAAATTAACTTAAATCAAAACTGCTGACCGATAATGAAATGCGTTTCCCAACCATGTGGGCCACGGCCGATAGACTGTGGTCTGTTGTCTTCATCAAACCCGTAACCAAAATCTATGCCCAATAAACCAAATGCTGGCATGAAGATGCGAAGCCCCACCCCGGCCGATCGTTTTATTTGAAACGGATTAAACTCTTGAAAATTGTTGAAAGCGTTACCACCTTCTAAAAAAACGAGCCCATAAATAGAGGCAGAAGGCTTTAAGGTAAGTGGGTATCGTAGTTCTAGAGAGAATTTATTGTACACAATTCCGCCTTCTGGTCTACCTGTAAGAGGGTCAACAGGGGTAAGTGCTTGGTCTTCATAGCCCCTTAGTCTAACGATATCCCTACCGTCTAGGGTAAAGTTGCCCATGCCATCACCACCTACATAAAAACGTTCAAAAGGCACATCGCCTATATCATTGTTATATGAACCCAAAAAGCCGAATTCCGCATTGGTACGCAATACCAAAGAATGGTCGGCACTGCCCAGTAGGGTAGTGTACCACTCACCCTTGAACTTGATTTTGTAATATTCTAACCATCGAAATCGCTCTTGGTCTGCATTCTCAAGTTCAATGGTTTCTTCAGGGTTAAGCGTTTGATTACTTTGAGCAAGTCTGGCCTTTTTGATATTGAGTTCCTCACTGCGATCGCGAAACGAGGCATAGTCTTTATTGTTAAAAAGCGAATAAGGGGGAGTGAATTTGGCCGTTATCTCAAAATTGGATCCGCCCCTAGGAAAAATTCGTCCACCTGAGATGGCATTTCTAGAGATGCCCAAGGTGTATGCCAAGGAGTTTGATTTACCGTTGCCAAAATTAAACAGACCTATATTGTAATTTTTAAAATTATACAATTGGTACCCCAAAGAATGCGATATGGTAAAGAAATCATCGGGCCATTGTACCCGTTTTGCCAGACCTAGATTTACACCCGTTATTGAAAATTGTTGGTCCTTATTGGGTTCAAATCTACCTCTTGCACTTCTTCTCACCCCAAATTGCTGCGTTCTAGAGAGCGATAGGTTAAAACGTACGGGTTTTTTGCCCCCCAACCAAGGTTCAGAAAAGTTTAGGCTATATACCCTAAATGTTCTACTGGCCTGCAAACGAAGCGCAAAACTCTGCCCATCGCCCATAGGTACAGGCTTATAGGTTTCTTTTTTAAAGATATTGCCAATTGAAAAGTTGCTAAAAGAAAGACCTAAAGTGCCTATAAAACCACCACCACCATAACCGCCTTGCAGTTCTATTTGGCTAGAGCCCGACTCTACCAAGCTATAAGCAAGATCCACCGTACCTTCATTGGGGTTGGGGTTTTGAATATCGGGTTTGATCTGTTCGGCATCAAAGAAGCCCAACTGCCCTAATTCACGAATACTCCGTATAATATCTGATTTGTTATATTTTTGACCGGGTCGCGTTCGAAGCTCTCTGTAGATTACATGGTCATTGGTCTTGTCGTTTCCTGTTACGGTTACGTGGTCTATAAAGGTCTCTTTGCCCTCTATGATCCGTATTTCAAAATTGATGGTATCATTTTCAGCAGAGACCTCTACGGGGTTGATACTTGAAAAAAGGTAGCCATTGTTTTGATATAGGTTGGTGATATCCTCGGCATCGGGTTTTGAGTTATCGGCTATTCGTTCGCGAAGCATGACCCCGTTATATGTGGATCCTTTCTTGATCCTCAGAATACTGTGTAGCGCTCGATCGCTATAGACGCTGTTGCCTACAAAATCAATATCGCCAAAATAATATTTATTGCCTTCTTCTACTTTTATCTTGATATCGATGTTCTTTTCATTGACCTTTATGATGGTATCTGATAGTACTCGGGCATCACGATATCCGTTTTCGGCATACTTGTCCACTAAAAGCGATAGATCGTTCTCGTAATCGTCTTCTATGTATTTTGATTTTTTCCAGAAGCGATAAATCTTCTTTCGTTTGGTCTTTTTTAACGCCCTGCTCAATTTTTTTGCCTTCAGTTTGTCGTTGCCTTCAAAGATGATGTTTCTTATTTTGACCTTATCGCCTTTTCTTACATTGATGACCATACTTTTTGCATTGGTCTCAGCGGTGTCTATGGTCGTTGAAATATTGACCTTTGCATTTAAGTAACCTTGTTTTTTGTATTTGTTCTGAAGGTAGTTTTTTGTATTTGCGATAAGACTTTCGGTGATTTTTTTACCCTTCTTAAGATCAGTGTCTTTGGTGATAGACTCTACCTTTCGTTGTTTAACACCATTGATAGTCACATTTGACAGCGAAGGACGCTCTTTGATCATCAATTCTAAATAGATATTGTCACCATCGATATTGGCAATAAAAAAATCAATATTGCTAAAAAGCTCTAGCCCCCATAATTTGTTGATGACCGCACTTATTTGCTCACCAGGAATGGTAATTGGCTGACCGATTCTCAAACCCGTATAGGTTTTTACGGTTTGTTCGTTATAGCTTTTCAGGCCTTTGACCTCTAAACCCGTTAGAATATACTTTTTGCCATCTTCATAAGAGAGACTCTCTTGTGCGATTACTGAAGTTGTAAAGAAAAGCAATAGAAGTGCAAGTATAGATCCAAGAGACATGAGCCTATTCATATCGCTATTTGAGTTGTTCGCTGGTTTTTCCAAATCTTCGTTCTCTGTTCTGGTAATTTTTTATTGCCCCTACCAAATGCTGCTCTTTAAAATCAGGCCAAAATACATCGATAAAATATAATTCGGCATAGGCTATCTGCCAAAGCAAAAAATTGCTGATCCTATGTTCCCCACTGGTACGGATGAGCAAATCAACATCTGGTAAATTGTGCGTGTAAAGATGAGTATTAATAATGGTTTCATCAATACTTTCAGGAGAAATTATATTATTTTTAACTTTGGTACATATCTGTTGTACTGCGTTTTTCAATTCTTCACGTGCACCGTAGTTTAGTGCTAAAGTCAAGGTCATTCCAGTGTTTTCACTGGTTTTTGCCTTTACTTCCAATAGCTCTTTGTAGGCTCTTTTAGGTAAGGAGGCGATATCGCCAATAGTATTCAGTTTTACGTTGTTTTTGTTAAAAGTTTTAAGTTCTTTTTTGAGCGAAGAGACGAGCAATCGCATTAAAGTATCAATTTCGAGCTTAGGTCTTTTCCAATTTTCAGTAGAGAATGTATATAAGGTAAGGTATTCTAATTTGAGTTTTACGCAATTTTCTACTGTATTGCGTACTGTTTTGACGCCGTTTTCGTGACCAAAGACCCGAAGTCTCCCTTTTTGTTTTGCCCATCGGCCATTACCATCCATAATAATGGCGATATGCTTGGGTAAATTATGATCTGTTAAATCTTCTATAGTACTCATGTACAGAATTTACGCCAAATTTAAGAATAATACCAAATTAATCGAAATTTGTATTATTGAACTCAAGATGAGTTCAATTACTCAAAACAATCGGTGCAAAGTTTTCTGCCAAAGGTATAGGTTAGGGTAAGCCCGGTGAAAACGTACCAATCATCGTCGAAGACATTGCCGAATTCGGGCTGTATTTGACTGCTGACATTCGATTTTTCAGGATTGCTTCCGTCAAGGTTGTCGGTGAAGGTATATCGTGCACCCACTTCGCCGCCAAGTATGAATAGCTGGCTCAGTCTATATTTGAACCCCACTGTCATTGGTATGGCCATTGAACCCGCTTTTTGTTTCAAATCGATTAAACGCCCTGCGTCGAAATAGTTGTAGTTATATCTGAAATAAGTCAGACCCGTATATAAATAAGGTGTAAAGGCTGGCCCTAATTTATGTAAGTTGTACTCAACGAAATTAAATTCAAGTCCTGCCGACGCTTCTAAAATAGAATTATCCATAGCAAAACCTCTTTGTTTTCTTGAAGGTGCTTTTGATTTTGAATCATCGGTACTGAACTTGCCGTAGAGAATACTTGCCCGCCAAGCGTATCGTTTGCTTTTGTTCCATTTGAACAATCCTCCAAAAGCTATGTTCGAAGGTGAAACGACGGTAGTTCTGCCCACATCGCCAATATTATTGGCTCCACCTGCGAAAGCTCCTATTTCATATGTTTGAGCCCCAAGCGTACTATAGGCTAATGCAAAAATCAATACTAAACAGCTTCTCATAAATTCTAAAAGTTTGCAAATATAATGATAGCGGTAATTTGGCTAATGAAAGGTTATACCAATTATTATTTAAAATGAGCCATTAGAAATTTGAATTATAGTTTGTTCAGATGAAATAGAAAATATAAGGATAGCATTAGTTATGGTTATATTTTATATTGAAATATGGGCAAAATAGAAACAAATTAATAGGTTTGTTTTAAGTAATAATTGGTATTATACTTCCGTTCTCAATTGATAAACAGCTTTTGGCGGTATTTATTGTTTGTGGCGAACCCAAAGTGGAAGAACTCAATTGCGTTTGTCTTCTCCCCATAATAATTTATTGCGAAGGGTTTTCAGGAAGCTTTCCGAAGTGTATTCGATCATTTTGATGGTAAAGTCGGCCTTCTTGATCAATATCTCTTTTCCGTTTTTTACCGAGGCTATTCTTGAATCCAAAGAAACGAGGTGGTTTTCTTCCCGCCCTGAAACCTTTAAACGAATAAGGGTGTCATCTGAAATGACCAAGGGCCTGGCGTTGAGATTATGAGGTGCAATTGGGGTCAGAACCAGTGATTTTGCCGTTGGTACTACAACCGGCCCGCCGCAGCTTAGCGAATACCCCGTTGATCCTGTTGGGGTTGAAATAATTAACCCATCTGCCCAATACGATGTCAGATACTCATCGTTGAGATAGGTTTCGACCGTAATCATAGAAGTGGTGTCTTTTCTACTGACCGTTACTTCGTTCAAGGCGAAATTCAACGTACTGAATTCAGGAATATCAGATGCTGCACTTACCTCTACAAGGCTTCTTTCTACAATAGTATACTTGCCCTGAACAAATTCTTGCACTACCTTTTTAACATCTTCTTTTTTGAAGGTGGACAAAAATCCCAAACGACCGGTATTAACACCTATAATTGGTATACCGAGATCTTTTACGTATGTGGTAGCCCTTAGGATAGTGCCGTCGCCACCAAAGCTCACGAACATATCGAAAGAGGCATCCAAACCTTCTGTAAGTGTAAATGTGCTATACTGATCTGTGTTGTGTTTCTTTGAAATAAAGGAGCGGAAATCTTTTTCTATGGCTATTTCCGCAGCTTCTTTGTCAAGTTCGTTCAACAGCTCGATAACATAATCAGGCGTACTATCGTTGTGAGTTTGACCATAGATGGCGACCTTCATCTTTTTTATACATTTAAGTATTTGTTCAAATAATCTGATCGTTGTTTCAGATTTTCGAGAAACTGATCGTCGTTATTGCCGAAAAGTATATGGTAATTGTAACGCCTAAAAGTCTGTATGATCTCATTAAGATTGGTCGTGCCTATTTTAATGGTCACCTGAACAATATCATTATGAATGGCCGTAATGAAACCACCGATAAGTCTTGTATTGTTGCTTTCAACGATTTGTGCGATTTCACTGAACGAATAATCCTTTACACCCTTGGCTAAAACGATAATTCCGCCCGGTTCGGTAAAGAAAGGTGTATCAATGAATATACCGACAATATCGTTGAGGTCATAGTACCCTAAAATATCTTCATTGTCGCCCAATACCGGCAATAAGTTTGTCTCATTTCGTGAGAAAGCTTCCAAAACATCGAGCCAGTTCTCGTTTTTACGAACAAAAAAAGCTTCTAGGTTATATCTAAAGTCCTCTATTTTTTTTTCAGCTTCAAAATTTTCAAGGTCATTTTCGCTCAAAACACCTAAAAAGCGTCCTTTTTCAATGACTGCTGCATGTGTGTAGGTATGGTCTTTGAAAAATCGGGTAACTTTTTTCAAAGAATCCCCAACTTTAAAGACCGGTATGTCTGTCAAAATATGTGTTCGAATCGGCATAGTTGAATTAATAACGCAAAATACTAATTTTAA
>CAZEUV010000043.1:0-18173 GCA_964515285.1 uncultured Maribacter sp.
ATTCGAATAGAAAGGGTTTTTAAAATAAAAGATTTAGGAGCCAACAATTACGCCAGTCAACAATTCTTTACGTCTGATTGTTTTAATGGAATGGAGATTCAACCAGGCGACCAAGTACTTGTTTTTTGCTATGATTACGAAGATGATTACACCATTCCGGGTAAAAGTTCAATTTTAAAGATTGAGGGATTTAATGATCCTATTATAAAGTCTATAAGAAAATATATTGATTCAGATCAAGACCCTAACAAACTCTATAGAGATATGGCGTTATGGGAAAAATACGGATTGAAAGAAGATTTGCAACAGATCATCGACTGCAAAAAAGAAATGGAAGATCTGGGTGACGAAACCCATCTTACCGAATAGAATAAATGTGGACGATAATCAGTAACTTTAGCTTATAAATTTAGTACATGTACCCATTAAGAAGAAATAGAAGACTGCGAGCCAATGAATCGATTCGACGTTTGGTTCGAGAAACCACAATCACACCCAATGATTTTTTAGTCCCACTTTTTGTGGTCGAAGGTAAAGGTATCAAAGAAGAGATTGCCTCTATGCCCGACCAGTTCCGATTGAGTTTGGACAATCTAGAAAAAGAGGTCAAAGAACTATGGAAAATGGGTCTCTGTGCCGTTTTGTTGTTCGTAAAAGTACCCGATAGTTTAAAGGATAATAAAGGTACGGAAGCCTTAAATGTAGACGGACTCATGCAACGCGCCATAAAAACGGTAAAAAATGCGTGTCCTGAAATGTTGGTCATGACCGATGTGGCCTTGGACCCTTACTCGGCTTACGGACATGATGGCATTGTGGAAAACGGACAGATATTAAATGATGAGACTTCTGAAATTTTAGCCGAAATGAGTGTCAGTCATGCCCAAGCGGGTGCAGATTTTGTTGCTCCCAGTGATATGATGGACGGGCGTATACTTACCATTCGGGAAGCATTGGAAGACGAGGGCTTTATCAATACCGGTATCATGAGCTATAGTGCAAAATACGCAAGTGCCTTTTATGGTCCATTTAGGGATGCTTTGGATTCTGCTCCCGTAGATCAAAAAGATGTGCCCAAAGATAAAAAAACCTATCAAATGGATTTTGCCAATAGGTTCGAGGCCATTCGAGAGACCGAAATGGATATTGACGAAGGAGCTGACATCGTCATGGTAAAACCCGGATTGTGTTATTTAGATATTGTTCGTGAGATCAAAAACGAAGTAGATGTACCTGTAGCGGTGTATCAAGTTTCAGGGGAATATGCCATGCTAAAGGCCGCCGCAGAAAAAGGGTGGCTCGATCACGATGCAGTTATGATGGAGCAACTGATCGCCATTAAAAGAGCTGGAGCGAATATTATTGTAAGTTATTTTGCAAAAGATGCGGTTAAGCTTATATCTTAAATTACTGTTGAGCATATATTTTTCAACGCTTAACAAATATTTTCAAGTATGAGAAATGTAATTTTAATACTAATTGGTTTATTTTTAGGAAACATCTGTGCACAAGAAGGAGCAAAAGTCAAACTATCTCTTTTAGGCAATGCCGAACTCACCTACGCCAACCCCTCAGAAGTGGGTTTAAATTCTGTTTTCATCCATACCAAAGTAGATTCCATAATGGCTCATGCCATTCAAAACGAAGCTTTTCCAGGGGCGCAACTTCTCGTTGCCAAAAATTCAAAAATCATTTTTCATAAAACCTATGGGTTTCATACCTACGACAATATTCAAAAGGTTTCATTGAATGACATCTACGATCTGGCCTCAGTGACAAAAATTACAGGACCCCTGCCCGCCCTCATGAAATTGGTCGACGAAGGAAAATTGAAATTAGATGTTCCCTTTAGTAATTATTGGAAGCCTTGGCGCAACATAAAAGACAAGAAAAATCTTATCCTACGTGAGATTCTGGCACATCAAGCAGGTTTAACCCCTTATATTGTTTTTCTCAATGAAGTAATTAAGAGAAATGGCAAACTCAAAAAGCGATTCGTAAAACGAAAAGCGCAGGCCAATTATGAAAATCAGGTCTATGATAACTTATTCGTAAAAAATAATTTCAATCGTAAAATGTACCGAATGATTAATAAATCGAAGGTTTCGAACGAAAAAAAATACCGATACTCCGGACTTACATTCTTGATTTTTCCAAAACTCATTGAACAACTGACGGGGCAATCATATGAAAGCTATATAATCCAAAATTTCTATAAGCCCTTGGGCGCAACTACCTTGGGTTTTCGGCCAAAGTTGAAGAACTATCAGAACAAAATAGTACCCACAGAGCAAGACACGCTCTTTCGCCATACCCTCACCCAAGGTTGGGTACATGATGAAAATGCATCCCTCTTAGGGGGAATTTCGGGTAATGCCGGCCTGTTCGCCACAGCCAACGATATGGCCAAATTGATGCAGATGTATGTGCAGTACGGCACTTACGGTGGTAAACAATATATTACAGAGGCAACACTCAAAGAATTTACTAAAGTGCAATATCCCAACAACGAAAACCGTAGGGGGTTAGGTTTTGACAAGCCCGAACTGAACAATGCCGAACTGGCTTTGGGCGATTCATACCCAGCTCCAGAAGTAAGTGCCGAAAGCTTCGGACATAGTGGTTTTACGGGCACTTTCGTTTGGGCTGACCCAATAAACCAATTGGTGTTTATTTTCTTGTCCAATAGGGTATACCCAACTCGGGAAAATAGAAATTTGTACGATCTACATATTCGATCAAGCCTACAACAGGTATTTTACACCGCCTTTTTACCTGATTCAAATTGAGTTTTTCTTATATTTAACAGCATATTTACACCTATCAAGCATATAAAATGGAAACTGCATTTATACAAACACCTTTAGGCGTGGCAAAGTTAGCCGGTGATGAAAATGGCCTGGCCTCAGTGACCGTTCTTGATATAGATACATTCACTGATACCTTGATTCCCGAAGTGCTTGAAGATGCCGTTTATCAACTCAAGGAATATTTTAATGGGGAACGAAAAGATTTTGATCTTATACTGAACCCCGAAGGCACCGATTTTCAAAAAAGCGTATGGGATGCCTTATTAAAAATTCCCTTTGGAAAAACAGTTTCTTATCTTGATCTTTCAAAAACCTTGGGCAATGTAAAGGCCATTCGAGCGGTTGCAGCGGCAAATGGCAAAAACCCCTTATGGATTATCGTGCCTTGTCACCGTGTAATCGGAAGCGATGGTTCGTTGACAGGTTATGCTGGTGGCCTGCATCGCAAAAAATGGCTGTTGGAGCATGAAAGCCCGGTAAAACAGCAATCATTATTTTAACGTTTACCAACTACTTGGTTTTTCGTTTGCCCCATTCTCATTTCTACATTCCTTAAATAGGTATTTCGTCGATAAGGCCATGGTTTTTATAGAGATTTCATTCAAAATCAGTAATGATTCATGTATAAGCTACCGACTAATTAGTCGGTTTAAGCTTTTTTAATATTTTACTCAAAAAACAAAAACCCCTATAAAATGGGGGTTTTTACACGTCAAACATGTCTATTTTTGTTCGTATATTTAATTCAAATACCCTAAGATGAATCTACCCTCGCTCAAAGAAATCACAGATAAGGCGCAAAATGCGTTTCTTCGTTTTCCCGTAACACTCATTTGGGCTATTGCCGGAAGCACATTTTATATATATGTTATCGGTGAAGATTCAAATAACCTGTTCGATGAATACGAGGCTGTTCTACTTACCCTGATTTTGGGTGTAAGTTGGCTTATTGGCATTCAGTTCTTTCTTGAACAATTAAAAGATCAAAAAAAATGGAAATGGATAAAACTATTGGTCTTGGGACTGCTTTTTCTTTTTTACTGGCATCTTCCCGATAGTAACGGATTTGAAGACAACCCTAAATATTTGATACGGTTCTTTCTATATCTAGTAGGGGGGCATTTGTTCGTTTTTTTCGCCCCGTTCATAACGAAATGGGATAAATCGGCATATTGGAATTATCTAACCTCCGTAGGTGTGGCCATTGGAAGAAGCCTCTTTTTTAGTGGAGTTCTCTATTTAGGGCTAGCACTAGCCTTGGCGGCTATTGATGCCTTGTTCGAGGTTTCCATTTCTGGAAAACGTTATGGGCAGCTTTTTATTTTTTGCTTAGGAATAGTAAACACTTGGATCTACCTATCTGATTTTCCGAAAGGCATCTTACAGCATAAATCAATTTTGTTCAATAAGCCTTTAGAGGTCTTTGTGAAGTATATTCTGATTCCGTTGGTGCTTCTATACCTTATAATTTTATATGCCTACAGCTTTAAAATATTGGTTCAATGGGAGCTTCCTAAAGGCTGGGTCTCTTATTTGGTAACGGCCCTTGCTCTATTGGGCTTTGTGGTGCAGGTAATCATAAATCCTATCCAAAAAACCATAAAATCATGGACGATAAATAGATTTCATCCTTGGTTCTATCGTCTTCTTATACCATTGGTGGTTTTACTATTCGTTGCCATTTTTAGGCGTATAGGCGACTATGGTGTAACCGAAAACCGTTATTTCGTATTGGTCATTGCCTTTTGGGTTCTAGGAACAACTCTTTACCTCCTATTTAGCAAAAAGAAAAGCCTCAAAATACTGCCTATTTCTCTTTTTATTATAGCCATGATAGCTTCTTTTGGGCCATGGGGCGTGTTCAATATTTCTAAAAATAGTCAAATTCAACAATTTAAGAATGTGTACAATACCGTAAAAGAAAATGGCAAAAAAGCAACGGCAGAACAGTACCAACAACTAGGATCAATCCTCAATTATTTAGACGATAGAAAATCGATTTCTGAATTGAATTCCGTTACCAGTATTAAAATTAAAGAGATTTTTAAAGATACTCTGGCTGATAATTCTGAAGAAACTTATCAATGGTTTGATACGAAAAGAGTGTTAGACTCTCTGAAAATTACGGTCGATCCAACTGAGTTAGATAAGATTAACCCCTACGGAAACCATTATAATTATTACCCAAATAATATTATAAATAATTATGATATCAAAGAATATCAGTACTTGGCAATAGTTAGTCTCAACAGCTATGAGAACAGTAAAATGGAAATCAATAAATACCAGATTTCCTATAATTCTGAAAAGATTTCATTGCTCTTGTCAAAAAATGACGTTAAACTCGAGATTCCCTTAAAAGAAAAGCTAATAGCATTGACGGCCTACGGAACAGAACTTTATAAGGCGAATCAAAAAGAGATGACCTTAGAAGCTGAGAATGACAGCATTTCAATAAAATTGGTTTTTACAGATCTAGGCTTCAATATAAAACAAGATTCTATAAATATTAACCATTCAAGCATTATGCTGTTCTTAAAACAAAAATGATATGTTACAAAAAATCAATCTGGAGCATATACTCTTTCTGGACATCGAAACCGTGCCCCAAGAGAAAAATTTTGATCAGCTTGACAACACCAAACAAGAACTGTGGGAACAAAAATCACAATACCAACGTAAAGAGGAAGTTACAGCAGAGGAATTTTACGAACGTGCTGGCATTTGGGCAGAGTTCGGTAAGATCATTTGTATTTCAGTAGGCTATTTTAAACATAAAGGTGATATCAGAACCTTTCGCGTTACTACCTTTCACGGAGATGAGCCCCAATTACTCAAAGAGTTCAAAAATTTATTGAATTCTCATTTTAGTGCTGCCAAACACTTGCTCTGTGGGCACAATGCCAAGGAATTTGATTTTCCGTATATCGCCCGTCGTATGATAATACACGGTATTGATTTACCTTATAAATTGAATCTTTTTGGCAAAAAACCATGGGAAGTACCGCATTTAGATACTATGGAGCTTTGGAAATTTGGTGATTATAAACACTTTACCTCATTGAAGCTCTTGGCGAATATTTTAGGTATTCCCTCACCAAAGGGAGATATAGATGGCAGTATGGTACGTCAAGTGTATTATGATGACAATGATTTGGATCGCATCATTACCTACTGCGAACTCGATGTGGTGACTACCGCTCAGGTCTTTTTACGCTTACGAAACAATACGTTGTTGGAAGATGAAGAAATTAAGAAAGTATGATAAAACGACGTTGAGTATAATGTAAATTGCTCGCAAACAAGCGATTACGTGTTGAACTTCAATTGAATATACACCGGAAAATGATCACTATACCCGCCAATATATTTTTTCCCCTTATAGGTTCTATATGGCATGCCTTGGTGCTTTCCTTTAAATTCAGTTAAAAATTCATCGTCAAAAATGTTTGCATGGGCAAAACTGTGGGTGCCCTTTTCATAATTGAAAAAGTTATGTGAAACCATAATCTGGTCAAAGAGCATCCAAGATCTTTTGTAATTGGCACTTCCTCGTTCAAGAGTAAGCAGTTTCTCCATTGGGTTGTACAATCGATCTGATTGCATTAGTGTTTTTATGCTCTCTGATTCAGGGCCGTCGTTAAAATCGCCCATGATTATATAGTTGGGGTTTTCTTCAGAGGCCTCGATACGGGCCATAAACCCCTTCAAGGTTTCCGCAGCTTCTATTCTTTTATAACTGGTTTCCGCATTACCACTTCTTCTCGATGGCCAATGATTGACAAAAACATGTACTTCTTCTTTGTTCAACTTTCCTTTTACATATAATATATCACGGGTTGTATCTCTTTTACCATCCTTTTCATATACCAACAATGTTATTGGTTCTGAATGCAGTACCTCAAAACAACTTTTGTGATAAATCAGTGCTGTATCGATTCCGCGTTCGTCTGGTGAATCATAATGAACATACCCATAATCTATATCACGTAATGCCTCGCCCCCTATCAAATCTTCTATAACCTCTTTATTTTCAACCTCGGCAATACCAATAAGCGCAACAGGGTTTATTGTAGCCTCACCACCTATTTTTGATATGGTCTTGGCCAATTTGTACAGCTTTTTTTTGTATCGTCTAGTGGACCATTTTTTATATCCGTCAGGCGTGAAATCATCATCTAGGGTATTGGGGTCGTCTTTGACGTCAAATAGGTTTTCTAAATTATAGAAACCTATTGTATACAACTGATTACCCTTTTCTTTCTTAAACAATGAAAGCATTCTAGCCTTTTTAATTCAGACGCCCAATTTACAATAAATCAATGACATTTTTTTTATAAAACACTAAAGTAGCAATTGCGTAATTACAGACAAAATAACAAGTTTAAATGTGATCATTGATTAAATTTGTAGTTAGAACTCATCTTGAGTTTTTGTTTGGAACCGAGAATGATGGCTTTTGTGCTCCAATGAAGGCATTTTTTAGTAGCATAGCCTTAGTTACGATACTGGAAAATGACAAAATTGGAGTGCAAAATGCGAAATTCGTAGGTAAAAGAAAAACTCAAGATGAGTTCTTAATAAGTCTTTTTTATGCTGGAAAAGAAAACCATTGAATATGAAACCGTAATTCTGATAGGCGTTATCAACCGCGAACAGAATGCCGAAAAAGTGACCGAGTACCTTGACGAACTTGAGTTTTTAGCCTACACCGCAGGTGGGGAGGTCTTAAAACGTTTTGTTCAGAAAATGGATGTTCCTAATCCGAAGACGCTAATCGGTAGTGGAAAGATGCAAGAGGTAGAGGCTTATGTCGACGAGCATGAAGTTAGTTCAGTTATTTTTGATGATGAACTTACCCCTGCACAACAGCGAAATATCGAAAAACAATTGCGTTGTAAGGTTTTGGATCGCACCGGCCTGATACTTGATATTTTTGCGCAACGTGCCCAAACTAGCTACGCCCGAACTCAGGTAGAACTTGCCCAATACCAATTTTTGTTGCCAAGGTTAACAGGGCTTTGGACACACCTTGAACGTCAAAAGGGAGGTATCGGAATGCGAGGACCGGGAGAAACCGAAATCGAAACCGATAGGCGTATCGTTAGAGACCGTATTTCTTTACTCAAGAAAAAACTATTGAAAATAGACCGTCAGATGGAGACCCAACGTGGTAACCGTGGATCTTTGGTTCGCGTTGCCTTAGTGGGCTATACCAACGTGGGCAAATCTACTTTAATGAACGTTATAAGCAAAAGCCATGTTTTTGCAGAGAACAAACTCTTCGCTACATTAGATACGACCGTGCGTAAAGTGGTTCTTGGCAATCTTCCTTTTTTGCTGAGCGATACAGTAGGCTTTATTCGCAAATTGCCCACTCAGCTCGTTGAAAGTTTTAAAAGCACTTTAGATGAAGTGCGTGAGGCAGACCTGTTATTGCATGTAGTCGATATCTCGCATCCCCAGTTTGAAGAACAGATTGATTCGGTAAATAAAATCTTGGATGAGATAAAAAGTGCTGATAAAAAATGTATTATGGTCTTCAATAAAATAGACCTGTACAAACATGAGATCATTGCCAGTGACGACCTGATTACTGAGAAAACGGGCAAACATTTTACCATTGAAGAATGGAAAAAAACATGGATGCAAAGGGTAGGCGACAGAGTACTCTTCATTTCGGCCTTGAACAAAGAGAATTTAGATGAGTTTCGCAAAAGGGTCTATGACGAGGTTCGTGATATACACGTGACCCGTTTTCCGTACAACAACTTTTTGTATCCTGAGCATTTAGATCAGTATTGATATTTATTTTTTGATCTTTTAATAAAAAACAGCATGCGAATTTCACATCGCAATACACCGTTCGTCGATGAAATAAAACCATTCATATTTTTCACAACAAAATACGATAGGTTCACAACAATAATTCAGACAGATCTGAAATCCAACATATATTTACAGTGTAATTAAGTGATAGTGTTGACCCAAATCAAACTTTGAACTTAACCGAAAATCTAAGTTTTGTTTTACCCAAATCGAAACGTGATCTAAAAAAATTCCCGATGTGAATCGGGGCCAAACCAAACCGACCAAACCTACTTTGATAATTCTGCCCTCTATATTAGAGGGCATTTTTTTGTTCTAGGCCTTCTTAACTAAAGGTGTTTTCGATTGGCTTTTCAATTACATATCACGTTCTCTTCTTCTCTTGCCCACGTTTTATAGGTGTCAGATTACTTATGAAAATTAGATTTGTGTTTTCTTGGCCTACTGAAGTCTAATATTCACTTGCAAATGGTGTCGTTCGTCGAGTAAAATGAACCGTTGATATTTTTCACAACATATCAAGACCACTTCACAACATTAATTTAGTGAAATCGTAAAACCGACATATATTTACAGTGTAATTAAGTGATAGTGTTGACCCCAAATCAAACTTTGAACTTAACCAAAAAACAAGTGTTGCTTTCCCCAAACCAACATTTGACCTACAAGCTAGAGAAGTACCAAATTTTACAGAATACCTACTTAACTAAAAAATTGCCCTAACGGACGGACCGTTAGGGCTTTTTTTATAACCTTGCTTAGTAAAGAATAATACGCATCTCATCGGTCAAACTGTACTTTTAACGTAGTTCACCACAGGTATTGAACTGTTCACAACAAAGATTTAGTCAGATGTCTTAGCTCGACTACATTCGTTTGTGTTTAAGATTTAGTGTTTTTGTCCTGATGAAAAAAACTTGACCAAAATAAGTATTTGGATTTACCCAAGTCTGTTCTTAATCTAAAATTTTGATTTTATTGACTGTGATTTCCAAATTTAATGAACCCTACTTAACTAAAAAAGGCCCTTTTTCAAGGGCCTTTTACATTCTATAAAAACTATGGGTTGTTAGAAGGCATAGTTCAGGCCAAATAACCAATAGCTCTGTGTTTTGTTATCCAAATTATCAAATGATGCATTGGTATCGGTCAGTAGTGCATTGGCAAGACCTTCTTGTTTGTTATCTCTCAGTCCAAATTCAAACCCAAGACCGATACCGTTCCAAATGGTATAACCAAAAGAATTTATCCATGTCCAGTTTGATAGGTTACTGCTATCATAACTCTGAAAGGTAGAAAAATTGGTCTTAAAATTAACCGCACCCAATTGTTTTGTATAGTCAACGACGATCTTTGCTCCAAGAGAAGAATCAAAAACCGCATCATTATCTGAAAATACAAAGTTGTAGTTCAAGGGGTGAATGACCACTACCAAATCGGTAATTGGTGTCCAAGTAGCGCCCACACCTAAATCAAGATACCCTGGGTCATTAAAATTATTGATAATAGAACTGCGATATTCTCCTAAAGCTGAAATTGCGAATTTGTCACTCAGCTTGTACCCATATAAAGAAACTACGTTAAAAACATCAGTGGTACCGTTAAAGCTGTCACTATCAGTGGCATCATCTTTATCGTCTAATTTCACCCATTGAAGGTTGATGTTTCCCGAGTTTCTCCAGAAAAATTTCTCTCTATCAAGATTTGCAAAAGAATTCAAGGTAATACCGATACTTCCGGCAGAATTGTTGGGTTTAGCTTGTGAATACCAGTTGCTAAAACCTGAGATATTGGCTCCAATGGTACCAAAAGCTCCTTTTTTCCATCCGGGAAAAGCATCTATTTTTCCTTGAAGGTCATCTACACGGCCTTGAATTGCGGCAATGGAGTCGTTTTTAACACCTTGCTCAGTTTTTAGCTCATCTAATGTTTGCGCATAGGTCATTGTAACCGTACACATCGCAACTAACGAGAATACTAACTTTTTCATAATTTATAGTGTTTAATTATAGTTTTGAAGTGCAAATTTAATGATTATTAACAAATACCGAGCAGAGTTATCAACAATTATTTTTTGTACAAAGGCACCGAAGAGCATGCTTCACCGTACATAAGGCTTTTTACATGGGGTTGTAACTTACAGCTTATCAACAAATATGCATTGGGTGGTACAGGTTTATTACTACATCCTTTGATGATGACCAATTTGTCTTTAAAAAGGGATATATCAAGGTCTTCTATAACCCTTTGGTACAATGTTGTCTCTAATTGTTGCAAATCTCCAATAATCACCTTTTTTACATAGGGCTGCAATTTTGTGGCGATCAACATATATGCCCAGCCCGGTATAATTGCATCGGTAGAACACATCAATGCAACAAAAGTATCTTTATACTGCGCCCAATCATGGTTTGAGATATACGTTCTGAATTCTTTCTCTTTAAGTATAAAACCTTCGTGCAGCCAATCTTTGATATCGTGTACCACCCGTTTTCCTTCGGGATAATAATCCTCTAGGTCAAAGGTAACGAGCTTGCTTTTAGCAACTCGGTTAACTATAGGTTCTTTGTTTTTTGACATTTTTTAAGGGTTGGATAAGAGCATTCTTGGCATTGCTCATAAAACAACTTTAAGGTTTAGCACCTTTGAAAGAGAACACCGCCAAACTTATAAGAGCCCTAGCTCTAACTTAGCCTCTTCACTCATCAAATCTTGCGTCCAAGGTGGGTCAAAGGTGATTTCAACTTCTGCATCCTTTACCATTTTCAATGACTTCACCTTTTCTTCAACCTCCACCGGTAGTGTTTCTGCAACCGGACAGTTGGGTGTCGTCAAAGTCATTAATATTTTCACATCATTGTCCTCATTCACGAATACATCATAGATCAGTCCTAATTCATATATATCAACGGGAATCTCTGGATCGTATATGGTTTTAATTACATTGATTACTTTTTCTCCTAATTCTTGGGTGTCTACTGTTGTTTCTTCGCTCATTCTTATAAAGTTTAGGAGTTTAAAGGGTTTGTAGTTTAGAAGGAGCTATTAACGAACCCAAAAACCACGGCCAAAGCCAAAAACCATAAACTCATTTTAAATTTAGCTGCGCTTGGTACGCCACGGCATACAATTTAAGCTGTTTTACCATACTCACCAAGCCGTTTGCCCGTGTTGGCGATAAGTGCTCTTTCAGTCCAATATCGTCAATAAATTGGGTATTGGCCTCTAGTATATCCTTAGGTTTTTGATTGCTAAAGGTACGAATCAGAATAGCGATTATACCCTTTGTGATTATCGCATCGCTATCTGCGGTAAAGACCAATTTTTCATTGTTCATTTCGGCATGTACCCAAACCTTGCTTTGACAACCTTTGACAGTATTGTCGTCTGTCTTGTACTTCTCGTTTATCAGCGGAAGTGATTTACCCAATTCTATCATATATTCATAACGCTGCATCCAATCATCAAACATCGAGAACTCATCTACTATTTCTTCTTGTATTTCCTTTATCTGCATAAATCGTTTTATATACCCAAAAGGGGAAATCTATTGTCAATACGAAAATACGATAAGTATGTATCGGTTTCAATTATTTAAGGGAATGATAGTGCTAAATACTATAACAACATCTTCTTGGCTCTTTTTACCCCTTCGACCAAAACATCTATTTCTTCTTTGGTGTTATAAAATGAAAAGCTCGCACGAACCGTTCCCGGTATTTTATAGAAATCCATTATAGGTTGTGCGCAATGATGGCCTGTTCTGACAGCAATGCCCAGTTTATCTAAAATAGCACCAATATCGTAAGGGTGAATGCCTTCAATATTAAAAGAAATGACCGAGGTCTTGTTTTTTGCGGTGCCGTAGATCTTTAGGCCATCATCTATTTGTAACAGTTCTTTGGTGGCATATTTCAAAAGCTCCTGTTCGTAACTCGCTATAGCATCAAAACCGATGTTGTTCATATAATCAAGGGCTGCCCCAAAAGCGATTACTCCGCATATATTAGGAGTACCAGCCTCGAATTTATGTGGCAGATCGGCATAGGTGGTCTTCTCAAAGGTCACCTCGGCGATCATTTCACCACCACCTTGGTACGGTGGTAATTTATTGAGCCATTCTTCTTTGCCGTACAACATACCCACACCCGTTGGTCCACATATTTTATGGGCGGAAACGGTATAGAAATCGACATTCAGTTTTTGTACATCCGCTACAATATGGGCCGCCGCCTGAGCCCCGTCGATCAATACGGCCGCACCGACCTTATGTGCTTTTTCAATGATTTCTTCAATGGGATTAATGGTGCCCAAAGCATTCGACACATGGTTACAGAACACCAATTTTGTACGATCAGAAAGCAGTTTGTCATACTCGTTCATCAATAACTCGCCTTCCAAACTCATGGGAATCACCTTCAAAACAGCTCCTGTTCGCTCACATAACATCTGCCACGGCACGATATTCGAATGATGCTCCATCATAGAGACTAAAATCTCGTCTCCCTTTTGCAAGAGTGACGAGAACCCGTTGGCTACAAGATTGATGCCATGTGTAGTGCCCGAAGTGAAAATCACCTCATGAGCTTTGTCAATATTAAAATGCTGCTGTACTTTTATTCGGGCCTGTTCATATTTATCGGTAGCTTCTTGTGACAATGTATGTACCCCTCGGTGTATATTCGCATTGTAATTCGTATAGTAATCGACTATTGTATCAATGACCTGCTGGGGCGTTTGCGAAGTTGCCGCATTGTCAAAATACACCAGAGGCTTTTCATTGACCTCTCTGGTCAAAATGGGAAAATCGGAACGTATTTTGGAAACATCGAAAGCCATTTCTTCTCACTTATAAATCAAACCCGAGATTAACCCCCAATTTTTTGGCGATTAACTTATTGATACGGATTTTCAATTCTGGAATACGAACACTCTCCAAAACATTATTGGAAAAAGCATACATTAACAAAGCCTGTGCTTCTTTTTTAGGTATTCCCCTAGATCTCATATAGAAAAGTGCCTCTTCATCTAACTGGCCAATAGTACACCCATGGGAACATTTTACATCATCTGCAAAAATCTCTAGTTGCGGTTTGGTATTGATGGTCGCTCTATCACTGATTAGTATATTATTGTTCTGTTGAAAGGCATTGGTCTTTTGGGCGATTTTATCCACTATGATCTTTCCGTTGAAAACACCTGTTGAACGCTCTCCATAAATACCTTTATAATCTTGATGGCTTTCACAGTTGGGCTGAATATGGTGTACCAAAGTATGGTGGTCTACATGCTGATTTTTATCTAAAATGGTAACACCTTTCATGGTAGAGTCCATATACTCACCATTTTGATAGAAATTCAGGTTGTTGCGTGTCAACTTTCCGCCAAAAGAAAAGGTATGTACATTTACAAAACTCTTGTCTTTTTGATTGATATAGGTATTGTCTATCAATGAGGCGGTGGCTACATCGTTCTGAACCTTATAATAGTCTATAATGGCACTCTTGGCAGCGAATATTTCGGTGACCGAATTGGTCAATACTTCGTTTGAGGTCAAGCTTTGATGACGCTCTATAACCTGTAACTCGGCATTCTCTTCTACAATGATCAAGTTACGGGGCTGTAATAGTAAAGACGCCTCATTACCAGTAGCGAAATGCAAAATCTCAACTGGTTTTCTGGGCATTTTGTTTTTAGGAATGTATATATAGGCACCCTCTCTACTAAATGCAGTATTCAGCGTAGTAAGTGATTCGTCTTTTGATGCCACCTTATTGAAATAGACATCGATTACCGCTTTGTACATGGGTTTGGTCAAGGCGGCACTCATCAAACAGATGTCTACCCCATCATGTGTTGTTTCCGATAGGTAAGAACTGTATACGCCATCTATAAAAACGATTTTATAGGTATCTATCTCATGAAGAAAGTACTTCTTCACATCTTTATATTCCAAAGTGTTCTCTGCTTTCGGAAAGATGCTGAAATCTATCTTTTGCAAACTATTGAGCGAAGTGTATTTCCAAGCCTCGTCCTTTTTAGATGGAAAACCTATCACCTCAAAATTCTTTATCGCCTCTGACCGAACATCATGAACGGGGTGGTCGATATCGACATTGTTCTCGAACGCCATGAAGGAGGAAACCAATTTTTCTTTTAAATCCATAGTATCAGTAATCAGTAGGCAGTAAGCAGTAATTACCGCTCGTATTCTGTTGGCTGCTAACTTTAGTTAAACAACCGCCTCTTGTTTTAGCCAATCATAGCCTTTCTCTTCGAGCTCAAGGGCAAGTTCTTTGCCACCAGATTTCACGATTCTACCGTTGTACAATACATGTACAAAATCAGGAACTATATACTCGAGCAACCGTTGGTAGTGGGTAATTAAAAGAATTGCATTGTCTTTATTCCTCAATTTGTTCACCCCGTTGGCAACAATGCGAATAGCATCAATATCCAACCCTGAATCGGTCTCGTCCAAAATGGCCAGTTTAGGTTCTAACATCGCCATTTGAAAAATTTCGTTTCTTTTCTTTTCTCCCCCTGAAAAACCTTCATTGAGTGATCGCGACAAAAATTTACGGTCAATATCGAGCATCTCTGCTTTTTCACGAATGAGTTTCAACATATCTTTTGCTGGCATATCTTCTTCACCTCTTGCCTTTCGAGATTCGTTGATGGCCGTTTTAATAAAATTGGTCACAGAAACACCCGGAATTTCAATTGGGTATTGAAATGAAAGAAACACCCCTTTGTGCGCACGTTCTTCTGGAGAGCAATCTTCTAAATCTTCATTGTATAAAACTACGCTGCCTTGTGTCACTTCAAATTCTTCCTTTCCTGCGATTACAGAGGCCAAGGTGCTTTTTCCCGACCCATTGGGTCCCATGATGGCATGAACCTCGCCCGCTTTGACTTCTAGGTCAATTCCTTTTAATATTTCTTTACCGGCTACACTTGCGTGCAAATTATTGATTTTAAGCATCGCTACTAATTTAAAAATTCAGGTGTCTTTGGCATTTTATTAAAATCTTCTTTTTGGTGCTGTAGATAAACCTTTGCGTTCTTCTCTTTTGCAAAAGCTTCAAAATCTTCCATACTTTTCAAGGTCTGGGCTACATCGGTATTGAAAACGGGCACTCTTTTATGTTCTCTGTTCTCATAAGTATGGTAAAGGTCTCCCGTCAACAATAAAGGGCCGTGTTCTGCCAAATCTAAATACAGCACTTGATGGCCCGGGGTATGACCGGGCATTGATTTGATGACCACGGTACTATCGCCAAAGACATCAAAATCACCTTTCAATTTCTTTACGTTCGTCAGTTCTTTAATGGCATTGTACAGATCTGCATGGGTTTTTTGTGCTTCTTCACTGGTAATGAAATCATATTCAGCTTCTTGTACCAACCATGTAGCTTCTTTGAACGTGTTGGCGTGACCGCTATGATCAAAATGGGTATGGGAAAGTGCGATATACTTAAAATCACCTATGGTCATACCAATTGATTTCAATTGGTTGACAACCGAGTCTTTTCTCGAAACGGTAAAATTACCATCGGGCGATGTAAAGGGTTCGGGCATGCCTACTAGACCTTCTGGTAGGCCAGCATCCCATATCAAATTTCCATCAGGGTGTTTTATGACGTAAAAAGCATCGGCAAATTCTTTCGTCTTACCGTGATAGGTAGTGTCTTGTGAAAAGAGCTCTAAATTGTTTACCATGATCGTTCCTCCGTCAAAAGTGTATAGTTTTACTTCAGGCTTTGTTACTTCTTTGACAACAGTTTCGACAGTTTCTTTTTTTGTCTCTTTACAAGAAAACAATGCCACGACCACCAATAAACCTAATATTTTTTTCATCTGTTTACTTTTAATTATTTCTTACACATTTTAGTTCTCCCCCTGTGAGGGAGTTAGAGGGGGCTTCTACCCCACTGAGCCTTCTAGGCTTATCTCTAATAATTTTTGTGCCTCTATGGCAAACTCCATGGGCAGTTTGTTCAATACTTCTTTACTAAAACCATTTACGATCAATGCAATCGCTTTTTCTGTGGGAATACCACGTTGGTTGCAATAAAAAATTTGGTCTTCCCCAATTTTACTGGTCGTTGCCTCATGCTCTATCTGCGCCGATTTGTTCTTTACCTCTATGTAGGGAAAAGTATGTGCCCCGCACTCATTGCCCATCAACAATGAATCGCATTGTGAAAAATTACGGGAATTCTTCGCCCTACTGCTCACTTGTACCAAGCCTCTATAACTGTTCTGCGATTTTCCTGCGGAAATTCCCTTTGAAATAATGGTACTTTTCGTGTTCTTGCCCAAATGCACCATTTTTGTACCTGTATCGGCTTGCTGATAGTTATTGGTCACGGCAATGGAATAAAACTCTCCGATGGAATTATCCCCTTTCAAGATACAGGAAGGATATTTCCAGGTTACAGCCGAACCGGTCTCGACCTGGGTCCATGATATTTTTGCGTTTTTCTCGCACAAGCCTCGTTTGGTTACAAAATTAAAAACACCGCCTTTGCCTTCTTTGTTACCGGGATACCAATTTTGTACCGTTGAGTATTTAATCTCGGCATCATCAAGGGCAACAAGCTCGACCACTGCGGCGTGCAATTGGTTTTCATCGCGTGATGGTGCCGTACAGCCTTCTAAATAGCTAACATAACTGCCTTTGTCGGCAATGACCAAAGTTCTTTCGAACTGGCCCGTGCCTGCTTGATTGATCCTGAAATATGTTGATAGCTCCATAGGGCAACGTACACCTTTTGGAATATAACAAAAACTGCCATCAGAGAATACTGCCGAATTCAAGGCAGCATAAAAATTATCTTTTTGAGGCACTATTGAGCCCAAATATTTCTTCACCAATTCAGGATGTTCTTTTATCGCCTCTGAAATCGAACAAAAAATTATTCCTTTTTCCCCTAAGGTCTTTTTGAAGGTCGTTGCTACAGAGACCGAATCAACTACAATATCTACGGCCACACCTGCCAATTTCTTTTGCTCATCTAAAGAGATACCCAATCGTTTGAACGTATCCAACAATTCAGGATCTACCTCGTCTAGACTGTCGTATTTTGGTTTGCTGTTGGGTGCCGAATAATAAGAAATCGCTTGAAAATCTGGTTTTTTATAGGTCACATTGGCCCATTCGGGTTCTTTCATCTCTTTCCAGATCTTAAAAGCTTCTAAACGCCAAGCGGTCATCCATTCGGGTTCTTCTTTCTTTTTAGAAATAGCAATGACGATTTCTTCATTCAACCCGACCGGAAAGGTGTCAGACTCAATATCGGTATAGAAACCATACTCGTACTCTTTGGTTTCCAACTCTTTCTTTAATTCTTCTTCTGTATACGCCATCCTTTATTCAATGTACCAATGAATCAATGATTTAATGTGCCAATAATTCAATTGATTAATTTTTCATTTTCACATTACACCCAATTTACAATGAGAAGCTCTCTCCGCACCCACAGGTACGCTGTGCATTGGGGTTGTTGAACACAAACCCTTTTCCGTTAA
>CAZEUV010000043.1:18273-21403 GCA_964515285.1 uncultured Maribacter sp.
CACCCACAGGTACGCTGTGCATTGGGGTTGTTGAACACAAACCCTTTTCCGTTAAGACCGCCCGAATATTCCAAGACGGTGCCCACCAAGTACAAAAAGCTTTTCTTTTCAACTATAATACGAATATCGTTATCTTCAAAAACCTTATCGGTCTTACCGATCTTATCGTCAAAATCCAATTCATACGACAAGCCACTGCACCCCCCACTTTTGACGCCTACACGAACATAATCAGTAGATGCATCAAAGCCTTCTTCGGTCATTAAGGCAACGACTTTTTTTCTAGCTGTTTCAGATACTTGTATCATTATCGATTCGATTGCTACCCAATCTTATTTGGTGTGATTCTAAATAGTAAGCAAATATACGCTATAAGTCTGTTCTTACCACAAATAATCTTATTAATATGGCCTATGTAAATATAAGGGTTTTCTATGGATGAACAGCCTTAGGAAAGAATCAGCTTAAAGCTTATACGACTAATGTGAATCGCACTTAAGGATGTTTTATTGATAAGAATACAACTTGAAATTGTTACTTTATCTTTATGACCACAACATCTGACTTTCCTTTGTTCTGAAGATCGGAAAAATCGGGACTTGAAGTTTCGCCCACCAAGATAATACCGCCCTCATTAGTTTCAATAGCATCGAAACCGAAATCAAGACCCGTACCACCAAAGGTTTTCTGCCAGACTATTACTCCTTTATCATCGGTCTTTATGACCCATATATCATTTTCTCCGGCATTGGCGACCACGTCAACATCGGTGCTTTTAGAGTTTCCCGTAACAATAAAACCCCCATCTTTACTTGCAATGACGCCTTGGGCGGCATCGAATTGAGTGCCCCCAAAGGTTTTTTCCCAGACTAAACTTCCATTGACATCTATTTTAATCAGCCAAATATCTGATTCGCCGTTGTTTTTAGAAACATCGGTATCGCTACTGAACGTATTGCCCGTAATCACATAACCCCCATCACTTGTCTTGTCAATATCTTGTGAGATTTCAATACCAGAACCCCCGAAAGAGCTCTCCCAAACAAAATTACCCTTATCATCTACCTTCACTACCCAAAAATCATAACTGCCCCTGGTATTGCTGATATCAAAATCATCGCTCTCTGTAAAACCTGCCATCACAAAACCACCATCATCGGCCTGAACCACGGCATGTGCACGATCGTTATTGGTACCCCCAAAATAACCGCGCCATTGCAAATCGCCTTTAGTGTCTATCTTTGTACCCCAAAACTCCCCTACACCATGGCGGGTAAGAGAATTTCCCTTTTCAGTATTACCGTCGGCCCTAGCGGAAGTAATATCTAAAAAACCCACAAAGAAGAAGCCATCGTCATCGGTCTGCAAAATATCGTACGAGTGGTCATGGCCTGAAAATCCGAAGCTTTTTTCCCATTCGATCGTACCAAAAGCATCGAGTTTTACCACCCAATTGTCATGAAATCCTTCATTATTGCTTGCGTCGCCATCATCACTTTTAGCATATCCGGTTAGGGCATATCCTCCATCTGAGGTCTGCACCAAATTTTGACCACGATCATCTTTACTGCCTCCGTAGACCTTGTTCCATTCTAGATTGCCCTTGGCATCGAACTTTAGCAGCCAATAATCATTTACGTCAGTGGTCTTTGCATTTATATCACCGTCAGTACTATTTGAAAAACCAAAAACGGCATAACCGCCGTCAGTGGTAGCGATAATAGCCTGAGCGGTATCTTCGCCCGAGCCTCCGTAATTTTTCACGTATTCGACCTCACCCAAAAAAATTGAAACAGCTTGGTTATTAATATTAGCGACCTCCGCATCCTTTGAACAGGAAACAACTATCAAAAAAAGAAAGATGTAAGCAAATTGCTTCATTAGTTTGATTTTTTAACTATAAACAAGCCCGATTCAATATCACTCACTACGATCTTGCCACTGGAAAAATAAGGGTAAACACTCCATACACCCGAAAATTGGGCATTGTCCGTTGAAGGAAAGGTATCAAAGAAACCTGTTTCGGTTACGATTTTATCACCTACTGATGAAATATCCAATACTCTGATTCCCGCTGCATAATTGGCGAGAAAGTATTCGTTTCCCTTTACATATCCGTTGTGGTCAATGGCACTTGTGACGCCTAAATAGGTATGGTGCAAAACCGGATTATCTAAATCTGAAAGGTCGAAAATCAGGGTTCTTGATTTGAAGCCCAAATTCGCTTCGTCCAATTCATCCCCTAAAAACAAATAACGTTGATCCTCGGTAAACCACCCCTGATGCGTGTATACGATATTTGGGTACGTAATCGTAGAAATATTGACCGGGTTGTCTTTATCGGTAACATCAGCAAGAATGATCTGGTCTTCATTGGCCCCTATATAAATCTCTTTTCCCGTATAATCAGAATCAGGGCCGTTGTATGTTATGACCTGTGCATCATGTGAATATCCGTTTTCAGCGTAGCCTCCTGCAGCGACCGGATTTTTAGGGTCCTGAATATTTATAAAATGAGCACCTCCGAGAAAAGCATCATCACGAGCGGTACCAACCACATAGGCAAAACCCGTTTCTTCATTGATGACAATATTATGGGCATTGCCGAAACCTGTATACCGCGTGTCTGGTTCAAAAGATTCGGGCGGATTGGAAACATTTCGCAATCGGGTCAGATCAAAAACCTGCATGCCGTGACCATTTGCCTCTGAAACTATAAACGCGTGATCTTTGTACACTTTTATATCCCTCCAAGAGCTAGCGGCAGTGGCCGTTGACAGTTTTCCTAAATAAACAAGGTTTTCGCTATCGGTAATATCAATAAAGGCCGTACCGTTGTTCAGCCCCATAAGTGCATACTCTTTTCCTGTGGTAGTATCGGTCCAACCCCAACTGTCATTGCCCGCTTGAGCACCTAACGTAGCAGGAGAAACATGGCCTAAAAGATCATACCCATCACAAGGGTAAATACCTGCCATACCATTTTCACAAGGAGCGGATTCAGTTTCTAACTTTCCTCCTGGGTCTATATCATCAAGAGCTTTTGTGCCACCATCATCACTACTACAAGACATTAAGAGTATCACTAGAAGGCCTAAGGAAAAGAGCTTTTTCATATATCTATTTTTTT
>CAZEUV010000044.1:0-7568 GCA_964515285.1 uncultured Maribacter sp.
AGAAACAATAGCGAAACTTTAACGGGCCATAACTATCTGAAAATCAAATTGCAAGGAGATGGCAAAAATACATTTGGTATTGGGGCCAAAGTTGAACTAGCCGCAAGCGATAAGGTATTGTCCCAAGAAATGATACCCACAAGAGGGTATCAATCCTCAGTAGATCATAATTTGGTCTTTGGCTTGGGAGAAGTGGTAGAGATAACCGAATTGAAAGTTACTTGGCCCGATGCTAGCGTACAGATTTTGAACAATGTACCTTCAAATCAGATGTTAACTTTAATCCAAAAAGAAGCGGTTCTAATCGAAGAAACAAAAGAAGCATTCCAAAAAACATATTTTGTAGATGTTTCAAAAGATAGTATAATCCCTTTTGTTCACACTGAAAACAATTTCAACGATTTTAAGCGAGAATCCTTATTACCCCATAAATTATCGACCCAAGGACCAAAATTAGCCAAAGCCGATGTAAACAACGATGGTTTGGAAGATATTTTTATCGGGGGGGCCAAAGGTAGTTCTGCAAAACTGTTTGTGCAATCAAAATCTGGAGGGTTTTCCGCATCCAAGGTAAATGTGTTTGATGAAAACAGGTCTTCAGAAGATTTGGGTGTATTGTTCTTTGATGCCGACAATGACAAAGACATGGATCTCTATATCGTAAGTGGAGGAAATGACTATGGCATAAACGCACAAGAATTGCAAGACAGGCTATATTTTAACGATGGCAAAGGCAACTTCAAAAAAAGCATAAATGCCCTACCCGAAATGCTAACCAGTGGCTCTTGTGTTACCTCTGGAGATTTTGACGGCGATGGGGATACAGATCTCTTTGTTGGGGGAAGACTGGTACCAGGTAAATATCCAACTTCACCAAGAAGTTATATTTTAGAAAATGATGGGGAAGGTAATTTCAAGGATGTAACCACTACACTTAACACATCCATAGAAAATATTGGTATGGTGACCGATGCCATTTGGAATGATTTTAATGGGGATGACCAAGAAGATCTTATCATTGTGGGAGAATTTATGGGAATTCGGGTTTTTACAAATTCCGATGGGAAGCTAACCGAAATTACCGACACCTGTGGCACCAAAGATTCCGAAGGATGGTGGAATAGCATAACTTCCGGAGATTTTGATGCCGACGGTGATATGGATTTTATTCTAGGGAATTTTGGATTGAACTCACAATTGAAAGCATCCAAGACCGAACCCGTAACACTATATGCCAAAGATTTTGATGACAATGGCTCTTTGGATCCCATTCTATGCTCGTATATCATGGGCGAAAGCTATCCTGTGTTTTCTAAAGATGATCTGGTAGGGCAATTGAACGGCCTCAAGAACAAATATGTGAACTATGCCGACTATGCCGACCAAAAAATTACGGATATTTTTACGGAAGATGAACTATTGGGCGCACAAAAATTAAAGGCTTCGACCTTTGCCACCAGCTACCTTGAAAATTTGGGCAACAATAAATTTAAATTGACTCCCCTGCCCTATTCCACGCAATTCTCTCCCGTTTATGGTATTCTTGTACAAGATTTTAACGAAGATGGTAACCTAGATGTATTATTGGCCGGCAATTTCTTTGGCACCCGTGTAAAGTACGGAAGGTATGATGCCAATAGAGGAGTCTTGTTGTTAGGTGACGGAAAAGGCAACTTCGATCCAGTAAATAATTTTGAAAGCGGACTTAATATTGATGGCGAGGTGCGGGATATTATGGCAGTACAACTTCCCAATAAAAAACAACTTATCATTTTTACCCAAAATGATGATGCGCTTAAAACCTATACTTTCGAACCTAAAACAGATAATTAATGCGACGTCTCATCAATTTACTGCACCCTATAGTGCTTTTCTTGGTTTTTTGCATCGGCACACAAGCCCAGTCCATTAGTATAAAAGAGGAAATCAAATCTTTAGACACCTATGAATTCGGAAAACCCAACCCAGTGCCCATAGTATCGGAAAATCCAAAGATTACTCCTTACTATAAGTTTGAAGGATATTCTCATACATCACGAAAAAAAGATTGGAAGGTTGTCACCTTGGAAAATGATTATATAAAGGTTTTGGTCTTGCCTGAAATTGGTGGAAAAATATGGGGCGCAATAGAGAAAAGTACGGGAGAGGAATTTCTATACAAAAACGAAGTCATAAAATTCAGGAATATAGCCATGCGCGGACCTTGGACCTCAGGTGGCATCGAGTTTAATTTTGGCATCATAGGTCACCACCCGGCTACTGCAACGACCGTTGATTATCTTACCAGAACTAACAAAGATGGTAGTGTAAGCTGCATCGTGGGCAATACTGACCTACCATCAAGGACCAATTGGACGGTTGAAATACGCCTTGAGAAAGACAAAGCGTACTTTGAAACCAATGTCTCTTGGTACAATGCCTCACCTCTCACCCAATCATATTATAACTGGATGACCGCCGCCGCAGTAGCGACCGATGACCTTGAATTTTTTATACCAGGCAATGCCTATGTCGAACATAATGGCAATGCCCATTCTTGGCCCATTGATACCGAGGGAAGGAATTTGAGTATGTACAAAAACAATAATTTCGGGCCCTCAAAATCATACCATGTCGTGGGTGAATACAATGACTTTTTCGGAGGTTATTACCATAATAGTGATTTCGGTTTTGGGCAATGGGCACTTTATGAAGAAATGCCCGGGCAAAAATTATGGCTTTGGAACCTTTCTCGAGAAGGAGGTATTTGGGAAGATCTTCTTACTGATTCAGACAGCCAATACATTGAATTTCAAGCGGGTCGTCTTTTTGACCAATACGCTTCAGGAGCCATAAACCCTATTAGCCAAGTGGGCTTCGACCCTTATGTAATGGATCGGTGGCACGAACTATGGTTTCCGTATAAAGAGATCGGTGGTATGGTCGACGCCTCTGAACATGGGGTGTTGAATGTGGAAATAAATAAGGGTGAGACCTATATTGGTTTGAACGCACTTCAAGAATTAGAGAAAGAAATACGGGTAGTTGTCAATGGAACACTCTTATTTAACGAGCGGCTAAACTTGAAGCCGATGGACGTGTTTTCAAAGACCATTAGTGCCAAAGCATCCGATACCTTCGAAGTTTTTATTGATGGAACGGAACTTTCCTTTTCAAACGACCCAAAAGCCAATGTATTAAAGCGTCCTTTTTATTCTGATGAAAACCTAAAAGTCTCTCAAACCGAACAACTTTTCTCTGAAGGGTACGAAGCACTGAAATATAGAGAATACGATTTGGCCCATCAAAAACTATCAGAATTAGTACAAGTAGACCCATCACATCAAGCTGGTTTTGTGAAATTGGCAGAGCTCGAATACCGAAGAACCAATTTTGACATCGCTTTAGAACATGCCAACACAGTACTTCGGATGGACACCTACCACTCTGGTGCAAACTATATTTCGGGTATTGCCTATCGCGCTTTAAATGACACACGAAATGCCCTAGAATCCTTAGGTTGGGCTGCTCGAGATATCAAGTACAGATCAGTGGCCTACGCCCAAATGGCGGAGATTTATCTTGCTGAAATGAATTACAAGCGGGCAAGAACCTATGCGACCAAAGCACTGGATTTTAACACCTATAACATCAATGCACGAGAGGTGCTTTTATTAATCCACAGGGTAATTCAGGATAGAGAGGAGTTTGTAAAAGAAGCAGATGCCATTTTAAAACCGGACCCCTTAAACCATTTTGCCGCTCTAGAAGTCGCAAGAATGAACAACTACGCCGATCAAAGCGATATAAAAGCAATTGAGGGCATTAAAAATGAATTTAAGGAAGAAACAATATTGTCAGTTGCGCTGCGCTACAAAGAATTGGGATTTGATTCAGAAGCCCTATTAACATTATTGGTCGGGCATAAAAGTGTGAAAAACGAACTCTGGAAAGCCTATCTGTACAAAGATTCAAAAGCAAGTGAAAGTCAAAGGGTATTGAATAAAGCGTTGAGCGTACCCATTGAATTGGTTTTTCCTTATCGTCGTGAAACCGTTGAAGTGCTAGAATGGGCGGTATCGCAGAACGATCATTGGAAATTGAAATATTATCTGGCCCAAAACTATTTGGCCGTTGGTTTAAAAGACAAAGGAATCGCTATTTTAAAGGAGCTTGGCAACACCCCTGATTCAGATGTATTTTATAGGTTTAGGGCAAAAATGTTGCCTGCCAATGATAAAGACCCTAGTACTTTACAAGCGCAAACAGATATGGAAAAAGCTCTGCTTTTAAGTGCTTCCGACTGGAAAGTATGGGAAGAAAGTATTCTCTTATCCCTCAAAAACAAAGACTATGAAAATGCGTATCGTTTATCAAAGAAAGCATACAAAAAATACGGGAACAACTACAATATTGGTCTCGCGCACGCGAAATCATCATTGAACACAAAAAGATTTTCTGAGGTTTTGAAAGTACTTAAAAAGATTAATGTTTTGCCTTTTGAGCTGGCTACCGAGAGTCGTGAAATCTATGAGCGTGCACATGTTGGCAAGGCACTAGACTTATTGCTTAATAAGAAATATCAGAAAGCCATCACGATTTTGGAACAAAGTAAAAAATGGCCTGAAAATATAGGTGTGGGAAAACCCTATGATCCAGATGAACGAAAACAAGACTTTATGCTGGCTATGGTATTCGAAAAATTGGAACAGCCAGATAAAAGTAAATCCTTATTAAAAAGCATCACGGACTACACCCTAAAGACCGAGCGTAAAAACACCATCGATCATTTATTTGGGCTATTGGCAGCAAAGAAGCTCAATAATGATACCGTGGGCAGTCTTTTAAACCATTTAGAACAATTTATTGGCAAGAACGATGTCAAAGGCCAGACGGCCTTGGCACTTTTTAAAAATGATGTTTCTTCATTGGAAAAAATCAAAGCAATGGGTGTAGTTCCTGACGATGTGTGGAAAACAGTGCAATGGGCCGTAAAAAACTGATGCCCGAGAATCTTTCAAGGCAAACTAAAACCGATTTCAGAACACTCGAAATAGATATTCCCAAAACGAATAACTTCAATTTACAAAATATGGTAACGAAATAAGTCGATAATCAATTCTTTACTTTCTCCAAAACGGCTTTTGCGGTATTGGTCATTGTATAGTCTTTAGTTTCGGGCAGCCATTCCGTAGGGTACGGAGCCCATGTTTGCACCCAATATCCATCTGCGCTTCCCCCTGAAGAATCGTACAGGTCAATAAACGCTATGGCATCGGTAAAATATTTTTCGTCATATATAGTTTCTTCATCTTGTTCTGTAATTACGTCTGTATTGTTAAGTGACAAGTAAAAATTCCACCCATTATTTTTAACGGTTTGCTCTATATCCCTAATTCGTGCAAGCCAGTCTACATCTTTTATGACATGGGCTTGATTGGATTTTTGCTTGCCAATTGCATAATCATACCCATTTACCAATGTCATACCATTGATCTTGGTATTATTTGAATTTGCAACTTCGATGACTTTTGATATAATTACGTGGTAATCGCCAAAACCATATTCTTCTTGGGCATGTGGTTTATTTTTATAAGCAACCTCCCCTTTCCAGCCCCAATTGGGGAAACTAGGCACATAATTAATCTCTATATTTGGAAGAACGCCTCTCCAAAGATCGACCATATCCACAAATTCATTTGCGGCCATATCCAGGTTTTGAACAGGTGATGGCGACTGCTTGTTAGGATATAACATTCTACGAACGGGAGCATCAAAATTCAAAATATCCAAATAACCACCTAAACCGCCCTCAGAAATTGGTTTTACCAACAACTCGATATCTTGAAAATCCTTCTGAAAAGACAATTCCCCTGCCTGATCGCCCTCATCGTGAAAGCTAGCTATTAGACCTCCTAACTCTATTGCGATTTTTATCTTTTTATCCTTGAGAACTTTGATAAATTCTTGTTTCTCCTGTAGCGTAAATCTACCATCCAAAATATCACTTTTATAGAATTGATAAATATCGATGTTGTTATATACTGTTGACCATTGGGAAATATCCTCTAGCTCCCATGGCACACCTTTGCATAGAGCAACAATCTTGTTGTCAGGGTTTGGATAAATGATGTCATTTTGATCAGGGTCGATCGTGAGCTGGTCATCATTGTTCTTCTTACAACCAAAAAAAACAACGGCAATAATCAAAAGAGCGAGGTATAGGAGAGATTTCATAATTACATTTTATTTTAACAAGTAATATTCTGCTATAACGCTTTCATTTTCAATTTATTATAACAGGTGTTGTTAGGCAAGTACATCTTTTCTTGGGTCAGAATCGGACAAATAAAAAGTCTTGATGGTAGTAATACCATCAAGACTTTCAATGAAACAATTAATTTGAAGAACTATTTTGCCCCCCACTCTTTTAAGGAGTCCTTGTTCATTTTAACATAGTCCATATTACCGGCTGTTTCTGCAGCGGCCAAAGATTTTTTTGCAGTTTCAATAGCTGCTTTCTTATCACCTGCCTTTGCCTGAATAAGCGACTGTTGGCGCAATTGCCAATATTTAGGCCCTTCGGTCATTGACATTGCCTTGTCCATCCATTCTTTTGCTTTAGTGATGTCCTTTCCTTCATTTGAATAGTATACGGCAGCAGTATAATAATCTCCTGCATCAGGTCCGCCAAAGGTCTTTTCAATATCTTTCTCTACTGCAGCATCTGTAGGTACTTCAAAATTCACGGCGATATATTGTTTTTCCCACATCAAGCCTAAATTCGCAGAGTTGGTCGTCAAATCATCGATGGTAATCGTAAATGTTTCGATTGTCACTGGCAACGGAAATACTTGAACCGTTGTTTTTGCAGCTACTTTGCTGTCGTCCCATTCACTAGGGGTTCCTCCCCCATCTGATTCTGTGTAGAAAAATACTTCCCAAGAAGTTGCACCCGGCTTTGTAAAAATAGCATAGGTACCTGCTTTCAACTCTTGGCCATCGACAGTGACGTCATTGCTGAACGAAATCTTGGTTCTGCCGTTTGCACCTGTACGCCATAATTTATCAAAGGGCACAAGGTTGCCAAAAATAGTTCTTCCTCGCATAGACGGTCTTGAATAGTCTATGGTAACATCTGTAAGGCCCACGGTCTGGATCAATTTTGATGACGGACTGGGCTGTGGTGTTTTAATCTGCGCTTCTAAAGAAAACGAAGCCAAAACCACAAATAGCACTAGTGTAATTTTTTTCATTTTAAATTGGTTTTCTGTTTTGACAAAACTATAGATAAACCAAAGGCAGGGTTGTTAAGAAACTCTTAAATATAGTTCAAAAACTTTAGTCTAGTTTTTTAAGAAAGGAATAGAGATTACACGATCCCCAAAATAGAAGGTAAGATAGTAAACAGAAGTTTTCAAGGTAGTTATATCAATACTGTTCTCGTTTATGTCAGATTCCTCAACATGGCGTACCCGTCTACCCGAAGTATCAAAAATGGCTTGCCCTAAAATAGATTTGCCAATATTCACTTGGTACTCCAAAATATTCGACCCTGAACTTTTGAAAACCAGTATACCCTCTTTAAC
>CAZEUV010000044.1:7668-20891 GCA_964515285.1 uncultured Maribacter sp.
GGTACTCCAAAATATTCGACCCTGAACTTTTGAAAACCAGTATACCCTCTTTAACGGGTTCAGGTTCAGGTTCAGGCTCAGGTTCGGGTTCGGGTTCTCCACCTCCATCAGCCTCATCTTCAGTTTTAAAAGAGAACAACTGCGGTTCCAATCTAATCGACGGACTGGTTCTTGAGAAAAGTTCTGAGGTAAAATAATAGGTGTTGATGTCTACATAGGTTATTCCTTCAATTTGTGCCAAACCGATACTTAAATCGGTCCGCACTATTTTGTCAGTGAAAATCATAGTATCGCTCACTTCATCTACCCGTATTGCAAAAGGTGCCAATGTAGGCGAGTATCCTATGATGAACAAAGCTTTAGACAAAGGATTATAGGTAGCACCAGTTACTAGACCTTTGACATCATACGTATCTAATTTTCTAGCAAGGTGGTCTCCAGGAGTTTTCGGAATCGAATAGGCAATAGTTCCATTACCCTGCCATTGTTTGGTGAGTACGATCAATTGGTCGTTGAGTACAAAAAGCGCCTCGGCATCCCAATCACTATCGCCGTTGTCAGTAAAATCGTTTTGATCTTCATAGTTGAAATCAATCCGTTCTGCCAGTACGGTATCTGATTGGTCATACGCTTGTTTTTCGATTCTGTAGACCACCAAGTCTGTACGGGTACCCTTGTTATTTCCAAAATCACCTATATAGATGTATTGCCCATCTTGGGTTATATCTTCCCAATCCACATTTTCAGCGTTCGTAATGGTAACCGTTCTTGTAATCTGAAGAGAAATCGTATCGATTTCATAAAGGACAGGGGTATTTCCTGAATCATTATGGGTAATCAATTTTCCGTTGTGAAAAATCAAACCTGAAGTTTCTGAGACCGCCTCTGGCAAATTACCCAATACTTCAATGTTCTCCTGTGAGAATAGAAAAGTGCCGAATAACAAAAAAACGTAAAACGTTGATTTAATGTTCATTATCTATGTTATATGCGAAAAATACAAAATTGATTTGGTTTTTTTAAAAATATAAGCCAAACAGTCTTAATTAAGAGTTGTTTTTAACAAACGGGGTCAGTCGTTTATTCCTTAGTCTGGTATGTGGGGCATCCCTTTTTGTGGTTTTTGGGATAATTTGAAAATACACGAAGAAACAGTTTCCTGATAGCTTTTTTTGTATATTTAGGATTATTAAGGGGATACGTTCTTAATAGGATATCTCCCTAGAAAAAATAACTTATCCATATATAATATAACAGCTAATTCAACTCAAAAATGAAAAAAATCACTCTTTTAAGTGTATTGTTTTTTATCGTTACAGCAGTATCTGCACAAAAAATGACCTCTAATAAAAAGTCGATTATCGCATCGGTAGAAAAGCACGAAGCCGAACTCATAAAAATCAGTGATGCCATTTGGGCAGCTGCTGAAACCGCTTTTGAAGAGACCGAATCATCTAAAATACTTGCTGATTACGCCGAAAAAAATGGTTTTACCGTAGCACGGGGCGTTGCGGGCATACCAACGGCATTCACCGCGGTCTATGGCTCGGGAAAACCGGTCATAAGTGTTTTGGGAGAGTTCGATGCCCTACCGGGAATCTCTCAAAAAACACAACCGACCAAAGAGCCTTACAAAAAAGGAGCAGCTGGTCATGGATGTGGGCACAACTTGTTCGGAGCGGCGAGCCTTGGTTCGGCCATTGCCATAAAAGAGCTAATAGAATCAGGAAAGATAAAAGGAACCATCAAGTTTTTAGGAACCCCCTCCGAAGAAAAGTTTTTCGGAAAAATATGGATGGTTCGTGAAGGCCTCTGGAACGATGTGGACGTAAACCTTAGCTGGCACCCTTCTGCAAAAACCGTAGCCGATGTACAAAGTTCACTTGCCTTGGTAGATTTTAAAGTAGAGTTTTTCGGGCAAGCTGCACACGCCTCTGCCGATCCGTGGAACGGCCGTAGCGCATCAGACGCCTTAGAACTGTACACCACCGGAATCAATTATTATAGAGAGCATATAAAACCAACGGTGCGCATTCACTACCATATTCAGGATGGTGGACAAGTAGTAAACGTAGTACCAGATTATTCACGGTTATGGGTTCGGGTTCGCGATACTAAACGTAGTGGCATGATGCCCGTATACGAACAAGTACAAAAGATGGCAGAAGGAGCGGCCATAATGGCGAATGTAGATTATAAGATTTCTTTGATTTCGGGTATTTACGAAGTGTTGGTAAATCGCTCTGGTGGAGAGATCATGCAGAACAATCTTGAACTTTTGGGCCCTCTGAGCTACACTATGGAGGAAACCGCCTTTGGCAAAAAGATACAGGAGGCAACTGGAAAACCACAGGTAGGAATGGACAGTGCCATTAACCCCTTAAAAGAAACCGAAGAACACCCTGGGGGCGGCTCTACCGATGTGGGCGATGTTAGTTGGAACGTACCCAATATCAACCTTGGTGTAACCGTGGCGCCCAAAGACACCCCTTGGCACTCATGGGCCGTCGTAGCCTGTGGCGGAATGAGCATAGGCCATAAAGGAATGATCCATGCGGCAAAAGCCCTTGGAATGACGGCTGCCGATCTGTTTGAAAATCCGAAATCAGTAGCGAAGATAAAAGCTGAATTCAAAGAGCGAAAAGGAGATGAAGTATATAAAGCAATCGTACCCGATGGACCACCACCAATTGGGGAAAACTAAGCTACCTAGAACTTTACGTCGCACCACCCCGCTATAACCGACAGCTCTTATCGGAAAGTAACATAGACCAGAGGGTAAAACAAAATTGATGAATCAAAGTAAAGTCCCTGACTACTAAAAGCCAGGGATTTCTCTCCCATAACAACACATTAACAGCCTTCAATCAATATGAAAAGGATTCTGAAATTTATGATTGCCCCGCTATTCTCCGTTTATATGAGCGCTCAAAGTGAAAAACTGATCTCTACCTTGGAAACCTATCACGTAGAAACTGGTAAAAGAAATATTGTGTTACAGGAGAACAACCATTTTGAAGCTCCAAATTGGAGTTTGGACGGAAGCTATTTTATTATAAATCAAAATGGTTTATTGTATAGGGTCTCGTTGGACGGAACATCTAAAAAACAGATTGTCATCGGCAATTTAGATCAATGTAACAATGACCATGGTATCTCGCCAGATGGCACGCAATTGGTCGTTAGCAACAACGATGAGATAGAAGGTTCAACTTCTGGGACTTCCCGTATCTATATAGTTCCAATTTTAGGAGGAATCCCTAAATTAATAACCCCACTTTCACCCTCATATTGGCATGGTTGGTCGCCAGATGGCAAAATATTGGTCTACACGGCAAAACGTAACAATGATTTCGATGTTTATAGTATTTCCACAGAAGGGGGTGAAGAAATAAGATTAACCTCGTCGATAGGTTTGGATGATGGGCCCGAATATTCCCATGATGGCAAATATATCTACTACAACTCAATGAAATCTGGAAAGATGGAAATATGGAGGATGGATGCGAACGGAGGAAATAAAATACAGTTCACAAAAGATCGCTATTCCAATTGGTTCGCACACCCTTCCCCCAATGGTAAATACTTTGTATATCTCTCTTATTTGGAAGACCAAGGTGATAGACACCCTTCAATGAAAAATGTAGCGTTGCGATTATATGACCTACAAAAGAAAAGCAGTAAGACCCTATGTACGTTCACTGGTGGTCAAGGTACAATAAATGTGGGTTCATGGTCTCCTGATAGCAAGCAGTTTGCATTTGTATCTTATGAAAAAAAAATAATCGATTAAAATATCGGTACGTACTAGTAACTAAAAATATATAACCGGAAGTCTGTACTAATCTCGAAAACTATCGATAATTTTCGGGAGGAACAAATTTCCACTAATTATCTAAACTAATGAAAAAGCTGATTTTTATACTGTTGACTATCAATTGTGTTCTTCTAAATGCTCAATCTTTTGACTTTCAGTTCGACCACTTTGCCGTGGTCGTTGACGATGTAGATAAGAGTGCGGAATTTTACAAGAATATTTTGAAGTTGGAAGAAATATCGCATCCTGATAAAAAACCGGGTTTTCGTTGGTTTACCATCAACGGTAGTTCTCAATTGCATTTGATCCAAAAGGAATTCGTGCCATTTGAGAAAAACAAATCTATGCATCTATGTTTGGCCACAAAAAATCTAGACAGTGTTATCGAGCATTTGAAAAAAAACGGAATCGCCTTCTATGATTGGCCCGGAAATGAAAATGCGGTTACGCTGCGCACAGATGGTGTTCGGCAAATATACCTACAAGATCCTGACTCGTATTGGATCGAAATCAATACCGCAGCGCATAAATGATAAAACAAATAGGGTTTCTTTCTGAACTGTGAGATTCTTGATAAAATCAAGCTTCTTGCAAATTTGTAGATTGCAGAAAAAATTATTGTATCCTCTCTATTTTTGCTCCGATAGCCCGTAGACGTTCATCTATATTCTCATAGCCCCGATCTATCTGTTCTATATTGTGAATGGTAGAAGTACCTTGAGCCGATAAGGCGGCTATCAATAATGACACACCTGCCCTAATATCAGGTGACACCATGGTAGTGGCTTTAAGTGTAGACTTAAAATCGTGCCCTATTACGGTGGCACGGTGCGGGTCGCAAAGAATGATCTTTGCCCCCATATCGATTAATTTATCTACAAAGAACAAACGGCTTTCGAACATTTTTTGGTGAATAATCACCTCGCCTTTGGCCTGTGTTGAGACCACTAATAATATACTGAGCAAATCAGGTGTCAACCCCGGCCATGGGGCATCTGCAACGGTTAAAATAGAACCATCGATATAATTTTGTATTTGGTACCCATCTTTATGGGCTGGTATATAGATATCGTCGTTTCGTTTTTCAAGCTGTATACCCAATTTTCTAAAAATTCTTGGTGTTTGCCCTAGGTTGCCCCAACTAACATTTTTTATAGTGAGCTCACTTCTGGTCATGGCGGCAAGGCCGATCCAACTACCTATTTCAATCATATCGGGTAACATGGTATGCTCGGTACCGTTCAATTCGCTAACTCCGTCAATAATCAACATATTTGAGCCTATACCAGAAATTTTGGCGCCCATGCGATTGAGCATTTTGCACAACTGTTGCAAATAAGGTTCGCAGGCCGCATTGTATATGGTCGTTTCGCCTTCTGCAAAGACTGCAGCCATAACGATATTCGCCGTTCCTGTCACCGAAGCTTCGTCTAAAAGCATATAGCAGCCTTTCAGATTTTTGGCCTCTACCCCGTAGAAATGATCTTCTTTATTATATCTAAACTCAGCACCTAATTTAATAAAGCCTTCAAAGTGGGTGTCTAACCTACGTCTTCCTATTTTATCACCTCCGGGCTTCGGAATATACCCTTTGCCAAAACGCCCTAACAATGGACCAACCAGCATTATAGAGCCTCTCAACCTACTGCCATCTTGCTTGTACCGGTCTGACTGTAGATAATCAAGATTGACATTATCGGCCTTAAAAGAATATGAACCCTTGCCTTTTTTCACTACTTTGACACCGAGGTCTTGCAGCAAAGAGATCAGTTTGTTCACATCAACGATATCAGGAATATTATTGATAATCACTTCTTTTGAAGTCAATAGTACTGCACAGAGAATTTGCAATGCCTCATTTTTGGCACCTTGTGGTGTTATCTCACCTGAGAGTTGGTGGCCACCTTCTATTTTAAAAGTTCCCATGTAGGAAGGAGAATATTTAGTATCGCTTTTTTCCGCGATTATTGTTGTTTCTATGGTTCTTTTTGCCAGAACTCAACCGTACCGTTTTTGCCACTCTGTTCTTGAGAAACTGTCCGCTATCGGTCAATACTTCATCAACAAGATTAATCTGACCATCACTCAAATCTAACAGATGTTTGAAAATTGCCGAATCATCAACAGTATCTTTGTTCCAGTTCAGGTAGCACTTTTTCATATGATTGGCGATAGTGTATTCAAGCCCGTCGCGCATATCGCCTTTTTCCCATTCCACGGCAACATCGATCATTCGTTTAATGTTGTTACCATAAAAACGGTATTTAGGAAAGTTTTGAGGATACTCAAGAGCATCAGGCCGTTTTTGTAAAGCCTCTTTCGAGGTTATCGGAAAAGGTGAATCCACATCCAATTTAAAATCGGACATGATAAACAACTGATCCCAAAGTTTGTGCTGAAAATCGGGTACATCCCTTAAATGGGGCTGAATATTGCCCATAACACTGATTATGGCCTTGGCGATTTTATTTCTTTCTTCTCTATCTTCTATCGAGACGGCGTGATCTACCATCTTTTGAAAATGGCGCCCGTACTCTGGTATAATAAGGTGCGTTCGCTCAGTATTGTATTCTAAGTTCTCTACTAAATTCAAAATGAAATGTTTTTGCTTAAAAAATATGTAAGGAAGTATTCTTAAATAACGTGTGCAAAATAACAAAATTATAGTACATACACTATTTTATTGGTAAAACTCTCTCAAAATGCGGCTATTGAAAAGTTGCGCTGCATGACCTTCAAAACAGATCGTTGCGTCGATTTTGCTTTTTTCAAGGTACGCTTATAAAGATATTACACCTTCTACCTGCCCCACTACCTTGTATTTTTCGATTACCTCATCAGGATTCTCAAGATTTACGGTTACCGAAATACTCGTATATTTCCCTTTTTTAGATTGCCTTGACTCGATTACGGCGCCCGTACCATCAAAGACATCTTGAATCTGCTTTATTCTATCGGCATCGGTCGGTACAATAAATTTATAGAGATAATCTGATGGCCAAGAGGAGGTTTCCAACAATTGTTTTTTGAGCTTTTTGTAAAACGCTTCCGTTTTTTCGGTTTCCATATCAAGATTTTTACAAATATAGTAGTTCACAGGATATTCTCTAATTCTTTGGGTTTGATTACTTTTGTGATCAAAGCCGTATCTACTTTTGCCAAGGGCTTGAATTATCGGTTTGAAATCCGAAGAAAAAAACATTTTTTTATAATCGTTTACCGTTGGATACAAAAAAAATAGTCATCACAGGAGGGCCGAGTACAGGAAAAACAGTGGTCATACAAAGTCTTGAAGAAAAGGGCTTCTTGTGTCTTCACGAAGTTATACGTAGCATGACCCATGAAAAAAAAGAGAAAGAAAGTCATTTGGCCTTTAAGACCAACCCCATAGTTTCGGTTTCAGATCCGCAAGAATTCAATCAAAGAATTTTGGATGCCCGCATTGCTCAGTACACATCATTCGAGCAAGACACTAAAGAAATGATCTTCTTTGATCGCGGAATACCCGATGTGTTGGCCTATATGAGCTGCTTTGACCAAAAATACAGCATCCAGTTCGAAAAAGCATGTACGGACCATAGGTATGCTCTGGTTTTTTTAATGCCGCCTTGGAAAGAAATCCATATTTCAGATAATGAACGCTTTGAGACCTATGATGAATCTTTGCTTATAAATGACTGTCTTTTGAAAACCTATTGGCTTTTTGGTTATGATGTGCGCATTGTACCCAAAGACACCGTGCCCAAAAGGGTTGATTTTATTCTAGATACGATAAATAGTACAATGTGAAAAAGAGCCCAAAAGAAATCTTACAAGAATATTGGGGCCATGCCCAATTCAAGGGTTCTCAAGAAAAAATCATCAATGCTATTTTAGAGGGAAAAGATGTTCTTGCCCTATTGCCAACTGGAGGGGGAAAATCAATCTGTTTTCAAATACCGGCAATGGCAAAAGAAGGAATTTGCATTGTTATATCACCCCTGATCGCTTTAATTCAAAACCAAGTCGGTAATTTAAAGGAAAAGGGAATCAAGGCAATTGCATTGACCGGCGGCATAAATTTTGATGAGGTAAACGATCTGCTCGATAATTGCGTATTCGGCAACTACAAGTTTTTATACCTCTCGCCAGAACGTTTACAACAAGAAATCGTTCGAGAACGGATACAGAAAATGAACGTAAACCTCATTGCTGTAGATGAAGCCCATTGTATCTCACATTGGGGCCATGATTTTAGACCTGCCTATCTAGAATGTTCTACATTAAGGGGCCTTTTACCAGAAACCCCCGTAATAGCATTGACCGCGACCGCGACAAAACAAGTGGTTGCCGATATCTTGGTCAACCTGAAATTTATTGACCCCGTTGTGTTCAAAGATTCTTTTTCGAGAAAAAACATCGCTTTTAAGATTTATCGTGAAGAAGATAAAAGATATAGGTTAAAACTACTTTGTTCAAAAATCGAAAAAAGTGCTATCGTCTATGTACGTACAAGAAGGTTGGCACAAGAGGTTGCGCAATACCTGAATGCGAACAATTTAAGTGCCGCCTATTTTCACGGGGGCATCTCAAAACAAGAAAAAGAAAAAAAGTTGAATTTGTGGTTGAACAATAAGGTAAAGATCATAGTGGCCACCAACGCCTTTGGCATGGGCATAGACAAACCCGACGTTCAACTAGTGGTACACTACCAGATTCCCGATTGTTTGGAAAATTATTTTCAAGAGGCAGGAAGAGCTGGTAGAGATGGGTTGCCAGCAGAGGCCGCACTGATTACCAATACCTCTGATGAAAAATTGGTGCGCAAACAATTTTTGAGCGTCTTGCCCGATACGGCCTTTCTAAAACTGATCTATAACAAACTGAACAATTATTTTCAGATTGCTTTTGGTGAGGGCACCGACCAATTGTTTCGGTTCAATTTCAATGAATTCTGCTCTGTTTATTCGTTAAATCCCATTCTGAGCTATAATGCCTTAAATATTTTAGATCAAAATTCAGTAATAGCACTTTGCGAATCGTTCTCTAAAAAATCAACTGTTCGCTTTTTAGCCTCGAAACAACAATTGTTCGACTATTTTGATAAAAATCAATCCCTAACCCCAGTCGCGCAGATCATAATAAGAACGTACGGAGGTATTTTCGACTATGACACGAAAATAAATACAATGCTGATCTCTAAAAAGGTCAACGAACCGATCGCAAAGGTCACAAAGGTTTTAGAACAGCTTCATAAAGATGAAATCATAGCATACACGGCACAGCACAATGATTTAGAGATTACCTTTTTAGTGCCTCGCGAAGATGATAGCACCATTAATGTCTTCGCAAAAAAAGTAAAAGAACGGCATCATATCAAAAAAGAAAATTTAGACCATATATTGTCGTACATAAATAATAAACGTATTTGTAGAAGTAAACAGTTACTTCAATACTTTGGTGAGACCTTAGCGGAAGATTGTGGCATTTGTGATGTTTGTACCGCTATTGAAGATGTTGACGATATAATGGCACTATCGATATCGAAAAAAATAATAACTCTTTTAAAGAATGAAGCTCACAGTTCAAGGCAGTTGATCGAGACCTTATTATATAAAGAAGAGATACTTTTGATGGTCATTCAAAAAATGTTGGCCGAAGGACAAATCGCCATAAATACAAAAAACGAATATGAACTTAAATAAAACTGAAAGATTGCGCATCGTGTTCATGGGCACGCCAGACTTTGCCGTAGCCACCTTGGCAAATTTAGTCGAGCATGAATATAATATCGCCGGGGTCATTACGGCACCTGATAGACCTGCTGGCAGGGGGCGAAAATTGCAAGAATCGGCCATAAAAAAATATGCCCTGCAAGAGGGTATTCAAGTAATGCAACCCACTAACTTAAAGGATAGCGATTTTTTGGGGACCTTGAAATCGTTACATGCAAACCTATTTATTGTAGTCGCATTTAGAATGTTGCCCAAAGCGGTGTGGGCCATGCCTAAATATGGTACGTTTAATCTTCATGCTTCCCTCCTACCTAATTACCGAGGTGCTGCACCAATTAATTGGGCAATTCTCAATGGGGAGACAGAAACAGGGGTTACCACTTTTTTTATTGACGATAAAATAGATACCGGAGAAATAATCCAACAGAAAAAAATCAAAATACAGGCCGACGATACTGCTGGTACGCTACATGATAAACTAATGGTCTTGGGTGCCGATCTTGTGCTTGAAACGGTCGGGCGTATTAAAGACCGATCCATTACAAGAAGAAAGCAAGAGCATTTGAGCGAATTAAAACCTGCCCATAAGATACATAAGGACACCTGCAAGATCGATTGGAAACAACCTATAGATAAAATCCACAACCACATAAGAGGGCTTAGTCCGTACCCAGCTTCTTGGTCCACAATGGTCAACGAAGGTGAACATATTTTCATTAAGATCTATAGCGCCAGTAAAGAAACCGAATCGCACACACTTGAAAACGGTAAGGTATTCTTTGATAAAAAAGAGATGAAGGTTGCCGTAGACGGGGGCTATATTAAATTACTTGAAATTCAACTACCGGGCAAACGCAGAATGAAAACAAGTGATGTACTCAACGGTCTGAATTTGACCGAAAACGTGTATATGGTCTAAAGTTCGACTATCATTGGGCTGCGAGAAAGGTAAAAAAACCCCTACTTTATCAACAAACCCTTCGAGTTATCAACAAAAACACCAATTTACCCTTATTTTACTTGCGTTCACGGCAAATACCTATAGATTTGTAACAGGTTTAAAATTATTTTAACAACAATTAATTTATTCACATTATGAACAAAACAGAATTAATCGATGCAATGGCAGCTGACGCTGGCATCACAAAAGCAGCAGCAAAAAAGTCTTTGGAATCTTTCTTAGGAAATGTTGAAGGTGCTTTGAAAAAAGGTGGCAGAGTATCTTTAGTAGGTTTCGGATCTTGGTCTGTAAAAAGAAGAAATGCAAGAGAAGGTAGAAACCCTTCAACTGGAAAAACTATTCAGATCGCAGCTAAAAATGTCGTGAAGTTCAAGTCTGGAGCTGATTTGGGCAGAGCAGTAAACTAGTTTATACCAAACTTTTTATATGAAGGCATTCGTCATTTGGCGAATGCTTTTTTATTTCATTCCCTTTTATATTTATAAGAATTATCTTATTTTAGATTCTAAATAAAGCCACTAGCAACACTATGGTAGAATTAAAGCCAAAAAAAGGGAAGCTGTTGATAGCAGAACCGACATTGACCGGTGATGTGTCGTTCAATAGATCTGTTGTTCTCTTGGCCGAGCACAACGACGAAGGTTCGGTTGGGTTTATTCTAAACAAACCTTTAGAATACAATATCAATGACCTAGTTAATGAAATAGACATTCCCTTACAAGTCTTTAATGGTGGACCCGTAGAACAAGACAACCTTTACTTTATACATAAGGTTCCTCATCTGATCGGCAATAGCATCGAGATTTCCGATGGTATCTATTGGGGCGGTGACTTTGAAATGACCATTAGTTTGATCAATAAAAAAACAATCTCAGAAGATGATATTCGTTTCTTTTTGGGGTATTCGGGCTGGTCTTCGTTGCAACTCGATCAAGAACTATCTTCCAAATCATGGGTCGTAGTGAAAAACGAATATGAAAGTGAAATCATTCAAAAGTCTTCAATAGCCTTCTGGAAAGAAAAAATGGTCGAATTGGGCGGTGATTATTTGCTTTGGTCCAATGCGCCCGAAAATCCGAGTTTAAATTGAAAGCTGGCCCAAACGTGCCATGGCATTCAATTTACCCATTAAATCATGGGCAACTACGTTTTTAAATTCCTTTTTTCTATATTTTGTTACTGGTCGAATACCAAGAATACTATTGGTGATAAAAAGCTCATCGGCCTTTTGCAGATCAAAGGGAGAAATCGATTTCTCGGCGATTGAATACTCATCGAGTTTGTTTAAGATTTCAATGATTTTTTTTCGAATGATTCCGTTCATACATCCATCACTTAAAGGTGGGGTCGTAATAGCGTTTTCGTTTACCATAAAAACATTGCCGTTCAAAGCCTCTACTACCTGTTTATCATTGTTCAACAAGAAACAATTATCATAACCGTTCTCTTTGGCATAAATGCTTCCAACCACATTGATGATCCTATTATTGGTTTTTAGGGTGGATGTCATATCGTGGTTCACATAAAAATCCTTAAAAAGTTCAAGCTCGTAGCGGTCATCGTTTACCATATAAAAAGATGATTCTAAAACACTGCATTCAAGGCAATAAGAAATAGCATTCGTATCAGGATGATATAATCCTCCGTTATTTCTAAAAACGGTAAACCGAATGCGAACCATAGTATTTTCAAGATTGTTTGAACGAATGGTTTTTAGCAGCTCTTCTTCTAAGAATTCCATGGTAAAATTCATGGGTATTTCCATACGTAGAATACGCATTGAGGCCATAAGGCGCAGGTAGTGGTCTTCCCAAAAGACAATCTTCCCATTTATGACCCTTATGGTCTCAAAGAGGGCATCGCCATAACGTAAGCCCCTGTTCTCATGGTTCAAATAAAAGCTGTCTTTCTTTAATAGTTCTCCGTTAAAATTGATCATAAAAAAAGCCTTGATAAATCAAGGCCAAATATAGTTCAAAATTGTATAAAAATTTATTTGGATCCCAAGACCTGTTTAAGATCACCAATCTGGTTTGTCCATAACATTTTCGACTCTTCAAGTTCGTCTTCATCGGCGAAATCAGTAACAAAGAGCGAGACGTCTTTGGTAATTTCATCGACAATGATCTTCATTTCAAAAAAAGTATCGTCATCATTTTCTTCCCAAGAGAATTTAACGAAATCATCGGTCTTTTTCTTTAGCAATTTTGCATCTTCTTCAGAACCATCCCAAATAAAGGTGAATATTTCACCTCTAGAGTTCACATCATCAGCAAACCACTCTGAAAGACCAGAAGGAGTTGCCAAGTATTGGAACAGCATTTGTGGCGATACCTGTATCACAAATTCAATTTTAAATTTTATTTTATCACTCATTATCAATACGTATTTGCCAAGGCAATATATATAATTAAATATGATAAAAAAACAAAACCCAAAGAATATTTTTAGTGCCGTATATGTTGACGAACAAATAATTTAACTTTATATTTGCAGCCGTTAAAAACTACCATGGCGAGGTAGCTCAGCTGGTTAGAGCGTCGGATTCATAACCCGGAGGTCGTGAGTTCAAGTCTCACTCTCGCTACCAATTAAACCCTTTCATAGCTTTGAAAGGGTTTTTTGGTTTTACGAACACATAAAGGTACATTAAGATTGGGGGTCTGAATGTCAATCCGAAACCCTAATTTAGTAAAATGAATGCCAATACCCTACAAACCCCTATTACCTA
>CAZEUV010000045.1:0-20652 GCA_964515285.1 uncultured Maribacter sp.
CTAGAATAAAAATAGTCCGATGCTTTTGCCACCAGACCTCGCTAAGTTAAAAAAATTTAATGTATCACTCTAAAAACTAGCGGGGCTTTTTCTTGTCGGTTTATGTAATAAAATCAATGTAATTATCAGTATTAATAACATGAAACTCGGCCTTGGGATATGCTTTTTGCCATGCCCCTGGACACTTTACTTTTTTCTTAGTATTCCATTTAAACTCATATGCACGTAATTGCCCTGCGGCCTCTTCGACCAAATCAAGTTCTTGCTGATCGTAGGTTCGCCAAAAATAATAGTTTGTACGCTTGTAGTTATAGCTATTGTACTTGATACGTTCACTCATTAGATAATTCTCAAACAGCTCTCCTTTGTCCATTCTATAATCCAACCTATTAAAATTTCTGATTATGGCATTTCGAATACCATTGTCATAAAAATACCAACGGCTGGTTTTTGTTATTTCTTTTCGTAGGTTTCTGCTAAAACCTCTAACATTATAGATGATAAATACCTTTGATAAAAGATCTAAATAGTTTTCCACTGTATTTCTAGATATACCTTTTAAACTGTTGGCCAGTTCTTCAATATTTACTTCTTTGCCTATTTGAAAAGCAATCAAACGCAATAAATCCATGATTTTGTTAGCTTTTTTAATGCCTTCAAATTCAAGAATATCACGTAAAAGATATGAATTTACTATGCTTTCTAAATAGGTAGCTTTTTCGGCCCAGTCAGCATAAATCTCTAATTCGGGATAGGATCCAAAAATCAACCGTTCTTCAAGTTTTGCTTTGGTATCTAAATAATTTTCTTGAGGCGAGAATTCTAACTGAGCTAATGGGTATAATTGAAGGGTATGTTCTCTCCCCACCAAGGGTTCACCTAGTTTATTTCTCAAATCGAACATTGATGACCCTGTGGCTATAACCCTAATACCCTTAATTTCATCTACAATCAATTTTAGTTTCAATCCTATTTCAGGTATTTTTTGTGCCTCGTCTATTACAACAAGTTTATATGAGCCTATTATTCGTTTGTAATTTACAAGACTTCTTTCGGCAAAGGCATCTAAGGTTCTTTGATCATCACCATTAAACAGCAAATAATCGTTCTTGTCGTATTTTTCAAGATACTTCTTTATCAATTCAGTTTTACCAACTCTTCTAGCACCTAAAAGAATCAATACTTTCTGCGGCCTTGTATGCCGCTCAAAGTCTTTTAAAAGCGATCTGGGTATAAAATTTTGTATCATTTTCGTTACGATATTCAAGCAATTTACATAAAATATTTCATTTAATTCAATTAATTAACACTAATTGCTTTAGTCGTGCGGATGTTATAATACTTTGAGTGCCTTTTTTATTCGAGCGACGAAGCTAAACAAGACACTGTGTCTCGCCCTAAAAACTTCTAGAGTAACTGTTAGCACCTTAATTCTGCTAGATCACATCTTCCTCCAAAAATAAGGGGTAAACAAAATAAGCACCGTAAAGAGTTCTAGCCTACCTGCGAGCATCAAAAATGCGCACCACCATTTACCGAGTGCGGGCAGGCCATTGAAATTACTCAAAGGGTTCAGGTCGCCAAAGGCCGGCCCCACATTGCCCAAAGAGGAGGCTGCACCGCCGATGGCGGTTTCAAAATCTAGGCCCAAGGCGCCCAATACCAATGCACCAATGATAAAAAGCAACATATAGAGTACAAAAAAGGCAATGATATTATAGACAATATGCTCCTTAACGGTCTTGTTGTTATACCGCACGGGTATAACCGCATTTGGGTGAAGTGTGCGCTTAAATTCCAGAAGTCCGTTTTTTATGATCAACAAATGGCGCATTACTTTTATTCCGCCAGCGGTTGAACCTGCCGAGCCACCTAAGAACATGAGTCCGAAGAACAGAATCGTTAAAAAGGGTGTCCAACTGGTAAAATCGGCGGTAACAAACCCTGTGGTGGTTATTACGGCAATTACTTGAAAGAGGGCGTGCCGAATTGAACTTTCGCCCTGTCCTAAAACCATAGGGTGGTAGTCTGAAACAGGCACATTGGCTTGAGAATAGATGACGATGGCGGCCACTATGGAAAATATCAGTGTAAACCCACCGTAATACTTAAACTCTTCGTCATGAAGAACACGCTGTACCTTGCCTTTAAAGGCATAATAGCTGAGAACGAAATTACTGCCAGCCAAGAACATAAAAAATATAACGATATATTGAATCGCAGGCGTATTGTTCCAATAGGCCAGGCTTGCATTTTTAGTAGAAAACCCACCTGTGGACAGGGTGGCCATGGCATGGTTCACTGCATCGAAAAAATTCATGCCCGCCAATTTCAGCAATAATGTTTCGGCAACGGTATACCCAAAATAAATATACCAAAGTCGTTTTGCGGTATCGGTTATTCTAGGGTGCAGTTTATCAGCACTAGGGCCAGGAGCCTCAGCGGCGAACAATTGCATGCCACCGATGCCCAACAGGGGCAATATGGCAATGGCCAATACGATGATGCCCATGCCACCGATCCAATGTGTGATGCTCCGCCATAGAAGAATGCCCTCGGGCAAGGCTTCAATATCGTCTACTATAGAGGCGCCTGTTGTGGTATAGCCCGATACGGTTTCAAAAAAAGCATTGGTCACACCGGGGATAGCCCCTGAGAACAAATACGGCAGCATACCTGAAATCGACAATGCGATCCACCCAAAGGTAACGATGATGTACCCTTCTTTTTGTTTTACCTCTTTTCTGTGATTTCGTGTAAAGAACATTGATGTTGCGCCCACGATCATCGTAACGACCGATGCCAAACCAATGTCAAATGTTGCCCCATCTTTATAAATACCGCTCACAACAGTTGCCAGGATCATAAAGCCCCCGTTGAAGAGCAAAAGCAACCCCATGATATGCACTATTATTTTGGAATTAAGTTTCATCACAAACCATCATTTGGAAGCTATGACCTTACTGATAAAATGGGCATATATTATATTTTCAAATTTCATTGTACGGTTAGTTCGGTACTATAAAAATAGCCTTTCAATTAATGGTATCACTTCGGGCAAACAACAGACCACTACCCTATCACCATCTTTTATCTCAAAGCCACCTAGGGCAATTATACCTTTGCCGTCACGAACCACGCCCCCAATTGTAGCTGCTTTCGGAAAATCAAGATCTCGAATGACCTTACCGGTCACTTTTGAATTTGGTTTTACCACAAATTCTAAAATCTCGGTGTTCAAATTGTTCAAACGCATCAATGCCACCACATCACCTTGTCTGACATGCCTAAAAATATTATTGGCCGCCAGTAGCTTTTTATTGATCAAGGTGTCGATACCGATAGAGTGCGACAATTGAAAATAGTCCATATTCTCTACCAGCGCTATGGTCTTTTTAATATGTTTTGATTTTGCCACTAGGCATGACATGATATTGGTTTCAGAGTTTCCGGTCACTGCTATAAAGGCGTCCATTGATTCAAGGCTTTCTTCTTCTAACAGCTCAACATTTCTTCCATCGCCATGAATCACCAGGGCATTGGGCAGGTCATCGGCGAGGTCAAAGGCTTTCTCCTTGTTTTTCTCAATGAGCTTTACATTGAATTTTTTTGCACACAAATCCCTTGTAGTCTTAAAACCGACTTTACTACCACCAAGAATCATAACGTTCTTTATTTCTTCTTTCTTTTTTCCGGTAAGTTTGTAAAGCTCATCAACTCCTTCTTTGGTGGTAATAAAATACACTTGATCGCCTTCTTTAAAAAATGTATCCCCTCTTGGTATCACAGTATATTGTGTGCCCGTTCTTTGCAGGGCGATGGGCATAAAATGTAGTTCAGAAAAAATGTTAGCGGCCTCTTTGACCATTTTACCAACAAAAGGTGCAGAGGCCGACAATGATACCCCGATCATAATCAAAGCGCCATCTTCAAACTCATGGGTGTCATTAAAGGCAGACTGGCTCAACAACATCTGAATTTCAGCAGCCGCCAATTCTTCGGGCGATATCAGTTCATCGATACCGAGCTCTTCAAATTTGATGGTATCCTTGCAGTCGATAAACTCGGTGTTCGATATTCTTGCGATCGTTCTTTCACTACCCAATTGTTTCGCTAGCATACAAAGGGTAATATTGGTGGTCTCGGAAGAAGTAACCCCAATTACGAGATTTGAGTTTTCTACTTGGGCATCTTTTAGAACCGATATCGACGTGGCATCACCCCTTAAAACACGAATATCTAAATGATTATCGGCATAGGTCAGGCTCTCTTTGTTCGTATCGATCAGAGTAATATCCTGTGATTCGTAAGAGAGTAATTTTGCCAAATGAAAGCCTACTTCACCAGCACCGGCTATTATGATTTTCATCTAATACCAATTATTGTTGTTCACGGCAAGAACACCTATTCTCACCCTCAAATCAGAAAAAAAAGCCACTTTGGGCACATCGGCTTTTTTACGGCACATGTCAAGAAAAGTTTGCTTCTATTTGCAACGCAAAATTACGCAAAATTATTATGTGCCACTAAAAACAGCCAACTATTTAAACACAAGACACCACACTTTACTGTACAATTAGAATGGTACAACCTCAACCCATTATAGTGTATCTTTGGCGAAAAATTACCGGTGATGTCCAAAAAAGTTATCCCCTATAAAGATTCTGAACTAGGCAAAAAAGAGCAGGTAACCAAAATGTTCGATGCCATTTCTACCAATTACGATGGCCTTAATCGGGTCATTTCTTTCGGTATTGATATTAAATGGCGAAAACGTGTCGTTGCCATTTTAAAAACAAAAAAGCCCGTAAATATTCTTGATATTGCTACCGGAACCGGTGATCTCGCCATAAACTTGGTCGAAACAGGTGCCGAAAAAATCATTGGTCTGGATATTTCTTCGGGAATGTTGGAAGTGGGAAAAAACAAGGTAGCCAATAAAAATTTAGGAAATATTATAGAAATGGTGGTTGGCGATAGTGAAGACCTACCTTTTCAAGAAGATTCTTTCGATGCCGTAACCGTTGCATTTGGGGTTCGCAATTTTGAGACATTGAGCAAAGGGTTGGAAGAAATATACAGGGTACTGAAACCAAGTGGTACCTTTGTGGTACTGGAAACCTCGGTGCCGACCAAAACCCCGTACAAACGGGGTTATCGTTTGTACACTAAATATATACTACCGGCGATTGGTAAGATTTTTTCTAAAGACCGTTCTGCCTATGCCTATTTATCAGAATCGGCAGCGGTTTTTCCGCATGGTGAGGACTTCAACAATATTTTGCGCAAAATCGGGTTTATAGATGTAGCGGACAAACCCCAAACATTTGGGGTCGCCAGTATTTACATAGCCACTAAATAATCTATGAAGACGATTCTTTTTCTTTTTGCAGGTCTACTGTTCTTATGCCAGCCGGCAATGGCCCAATTCAAAGACAAACCCATTCTCAATAAAGAGAATATGGACAAGAAGTTCTTGAACTACGGGTATTATTTGGGCTTAAACCGCTATGGTTTCAGGTTTGAATACAAAAACGACTTGGGCAAAGACAACACTGATGTTCAAGTGATTAAATCAACAGGGTTCACCGTGGGCCTTATTGGTGAAATGCGCGTCAATGAATTTTTAGATGTACGTTTTGAACCGGGTCTGGCCTATAATTCCCGTTCTTTAGGCTTTACAGGTTTCGATGAAGAAAGAGATGCTATTAGAGAAGTTAAATCGACCTATATCAATTTTCCGGTGTTATTGAAATTCAACACACGAAGATTTGGTAATTGGAAACCATTTGTTGTGGCCGGGGCATCAACATCAATGAACCTGGGCAGTAATGAAGATAGTTTAGACGATAATTCGTCGGGTACTTTTCGAATGAAGAAATGGGGATATAACTATGAGCTTGGTTTCGGTATTGATTTTTACTTGGAATATTTCAAATTTACCCCATCGATTCGTGGTATTTTCGGCATAACCGACGAACTGGTACGTGACAATGACCCCAACAGCCCTTGGACGGGCAATATCGAAGCCATGCGAACCCGTGGACTTTTTATCAATTTTACTTTCGAATAAATTCACCTAAAGGCGAGAGGCTTCTTCAGTTTAGGATCTTCTCAACTCATTCAAGAGAATAGCCACTGCAGTGGCAACGTTCAAACTCTCTGTGGTAATACTTCCCGATTGTGGAATACTTATTTTTTGGGATATTGTTTTTTCAACCTCTTTAGAAATTCCATTGGCCTCGTTTCCTAATATCAAAATACCCTTTTTAGGCAGTTGGCAGTTATAAATGGAAACTCCATCCATAAAAGCCCCATAAATAGGTATGCTGACATTTTTCAAGAAAAAGCCAAGGTCGGTATATACCATATTCACCCTTACTATAGAACCCATTGTAGCCTGTAACACCTTAGGGTTGTAGCAATCAACGGTATTGTGCGAACACACAATATGTTGAATACCGAACCAATCGCACAAACGAATAATAGTGCCCAAATTACCAGGGTCACGTATGGCGTCCAACACCAATATCCAATCTTTAAAATCAAGTTTCTTAGGCTTTGGTACATGAAAAACGCCCAAAATGGTATTGGGCGTTTTCAGACCCGACATTTGTTTTAATTCAGCTTGCGAAATCAACTCAACCCCACTTTTGTCAAATAGCTTTAAATCAGTGCTGTAAATTTTATAAACCTTAAAATCAGAGGCTGATATTTCTTGAATGGTTTTAATACCCTCAACCACAAACAAGCCATATTGAATTCGGCACTTTTTTTGCTGTAAGCTTTTTATAAGTTTTATTTGGCTTTTAACAACCATACAAATAATGTATTTTTGATTTCTATGAGGATTCCTTTGCGCATCGGAAAAAGCAGTGCTAAAATAAGTTTATTATTTTTAGTGGTCGCAATCTCCTCGTGCAACTCACTTAAGAGAGTTGAAGGAAACGAACTTTTAATCACAAAGAACAGTATTCATACCGATGGCGAGAAGGTCGTTGATGAGAATATCGAAAACCTTATTGTTCAAAAACGCAACAGCACCTTGTTGGGGTATCCGTTAAGGCTTAATCTATACAACCTTGCCAAGGTAAACCCTGACTCCTCATTTCAAGATTGGTTGTATCGTAAAGAGAAACGAAAGCAACGGTTAGAACGATTTTTATCGAAAAAACAAGTCGGCCGGTTAGGTGAATCGTTTGTGGTGAAAGGCATGAGTGAATGGCTGAAAAACATAGGGGAAGCACCTGCAACCTTAGATACGCTGCGAACCCAAAAAACCCTGAAAAGATTAAGTGCGTACTATAGAACAAAGGGATTTTTCAACAATACCACATCGTACAAGATCGATAGCCTTGATAAGAAGCGACGTGTAGCGGTAAATTATGAAATAAGCTTGGGCGAACCTTATGTTTTAGATTCAGTTTACCAAGATATTTCGTCAAAGGCGATAGATTCTATCTACAATGTGGTCAAAAAGGAATCTTTTGTAAAATCAGGGCAACAATTCGACCTTGAAAACTTTAACAACGAAAGGGAACGGTTGACCACTATTTTTCGAAATAACGGCGTATGGAATTTTCAAGAAAGTGCCATCAGTTATGATGTGATCAGTGATACTACCAAGTTGGGCGACGACCGAAAGATGAATATAAAGCTCAAAATCGACAACCTAAAAAAAAGAAACGAAAACTCGATAACGACTTCTGAGTACAGGGTTTTCAGATTTGACAAAATTAATATATATACTGATTACCTTTTTGACAAAAGCAATAGGGACCTTCAATTTAAACGCTACGGCGACTACACCATTTTCTACAGAGGTAAACTACGTTTTAAACCAGAAACATTGACCGATGCTGTTTTCTTTTCTAAAGATAGTGTGTACAGTGATTTAAATCGGGTAAGAACCTATAGGCAAATCGCGAATCTCAATGTTTTTAAATACCCATCTATCGCCTTTGTGGAAGACAGTACTCAAACAAACCTGACCGCCAACATCTATTTATCCGAACGACCCAAATATTCTTTTAGCTCTAATCTAGATGTTACACACTCGAATATTCAAACCGTAGGGCTTGCATTTGGCCCCTCTTTGCAATGGAGGAACCTATTTAAGGGAGCAGAAAATCTTAGCCTTTCGGGCCGTATGAACGTTGGCTCGTCAAGCGACCCCAGTATTCAAGACAATCGGTTTTTCAATATTTTAGAGTTTGGCGCCGATCTGAACCTTGATTTTCCGAGAATATGGCTACCTTTTATCAATACCAAAAAGTTTATTCCCAACTATATGTTGCCAAGAACCCGAGCGACATTAGGGGCTAGCTCTCAACAAAATATTGGATTGGACAAACGAACCTTCAATGCCGTCTTGGGCTATAATTGGACACCCTCTGAATTCAAAAAAGATGCCGTAGAATTACTGAACGTTCAATTTGTTCGAAATGTAAACACTGACCGGTTCTTCAACGTGTATAGAAATACATATACCAAATTAGATGACATTGCAGACGGTTTCAAGACCGAACCCCTTTTAGCCGATTCTTATGGCGAAGATGGTCATTTGAACATACCGAGGGGTACAGAGCGTTTTATTCAGGCTATTCTAGAAAATCAGGTTACTTCTACACCTGAACAGTTCATTGATGTTAGTAGAATAGAAGAACGCCGAGAAAGATTGACCGAAGACAATTTGATTTTTGCCAGTAATTACACTTTTACCAAAAATAACAGAAAAGGCCTGACCGATAATAATTTCTATAAATTTAGGTTTAAAATTGAAAGTGCTGGTAATCTACTTTCGGCCCTTTCATATATCATTCCGTTCGATGAGAGAGACAACGACCTATTAGTTTTTGATGTGGCCTATTCACAGTACGTAAAAACCGAGTTCGATTATGTCAAATATTGGGATTTCTCACGCACCAACGTTTTAGCCTTTCGAAGTTTCTTTGGTATCGCAATACCTTACGGAAACTCGGATAACATACCCTTCGTACGAAGTTATTTTGGTGGAGGTTCTAACGACAACCGTGCTTGGCGACCTTATTCCCTTGGCCCGGGAAGAACAGATGCCATAAACGATTTTAACGAGGCCAATCTTAAAATAGCCTTGAATCTTGAATACCGTTTTCCGATTGTTGGAAATTTCAAAGGCGCATTTTTTGCCGATGCAGGAAACATTTGGAATGTTTTTGACAATGTAGATGACCCAGAAGCTACCTTCAATGGTATAAGTTCTTTGAAAGATATTGCCTTGGGATCTGGTTTTGGCATTCGCTATGATTTTACCTATTTCGTGCTCAGGGGCGATTTGGGTTTTAAAACTTATAACCCGGCCGAAGAAACTTCAAAAAGATGGTTTAGAGATTATAATTTTGGCCATTCCGTTTTGCAAATTGGCATAAACTATCCCTTTTAGCGAATTATAATTTACTACTTTTGCCCCGTTCATTATTAAAACAAACAGACTATACATTATGGCACATAATATTAAACCGGGCGTTGCCACAGGTGATGAAGTTCAAGAAATTTTCAATTACGCAAAAGAGAAGGGGTTTGCCCTTCCGGCGGTAAATGTAATAGGGTCTAATACCATCAATGGCGTATTAGAAACTGCCGCGGCTTTAAATGCCCCTGTAATATTACAATTCTCAAATGGAGGTGCGCAATTCAATGCAGGCAAAGGTTTGTCGAACGAGAACCAGAATGCTGCCGTTCAAGGTGCAGTGGCAGGCGCAAAGCATGTACATCAATTGGCCGAGGCCTATGGTGCAACGGTAATTTTACATACAGATCACTGCGCTAAAAAATTACTACCTTGGATCGATGGTCTTTTAGATGCCAGTGAAAAGCATTTTAAAGAAACTGGAAAACCTTTGTTCAGTTCGCACATGATCGATCTATCAGAAGAGCCTCTTGAAGAGAATATCGAAATCTGCAAAGGATATTTAGAGCGAATGAGCAAAATGAACATGACCTTAGAAATAGAATTGGGCATCACTGGAGGTGAAGAAGATGGGGTCGATAATTCAGATGTAGACGATTCAAAACTATATACACAGCCTGAAGAAGTGGGCTATGCCTACGAAGAGCTTTCAAAAGTGAGCCCTAGGTTTACCATTGCAGCTGCATTTGGCAACGTTCATGGGGTATACAAGCCGGGCAATGTAAAGCTTACACCAAAAATTCTTAAAAATTCACAAGAATATATCTCAAAAAAATATGGTGTCGAACACAACCATATCGATTTCGTTTTTCACGGTGGCTCTGGATCAAGTGTAGAGGAAATTCGTGAGGGCATCAGCTACGGGGTTATAAAAATGAATATCGATACAGACCTTCAATACGCTTTTCTAGCAGGCGTAAGAGACTATGTTCAAAATAAAAAAGAATATTTACAGTCACAAATCGGTAACCCTGACGGAGCCGATGAGCCCAACAAAAAATCGTACGACCCCAGAGTTTGGTTGCGCGAAGGCGAAAAAAGTTTTATAGCCCGACTGAAAAAAGCTTTTGAAGACCTGAACAATATAGACACACTATAAAGTATCCTTAATTTTAACATGAAAGATTATGACGGCTTGGTTCAAAAGAAAGGAAAAAGGAATACAGACTGCCACCGAAGAGAAGAAAGACATTCCTAAAGGGCTTTGGTACAAATCACCCACTGGAAAAATTGTGGAATCCGAAGAATTGGCAAAAAATTTTTATGTCAGCCCTGAAGATGATTACCATGTTCGTATAGGCAGTAAAGAATACTTTGAAATTCTCTTTGACAACAACAAGTTCAAAGAGTTAGACACTAAGCTATCTTCAAAAGACCCCTTAAAATTTGAAGACACCAAAAAATATACAGATCGCTTAAAAGATGCAAAAAAGAGGACTGGGTTAAAAGATGCAGTGAGAACGGCCATAGGCAAATCATTGAACAAAAGTTTGGTTGTCGCTTGTATGGATTTTACTTTTATAGGTGGTTCAATGGGCAGTGTTGTAGGCGAAAAAATCGCCCGTGCCATAGATTTTGCCATAAAAAAGAAAGTGCCCTTTGTGATGATCTCAAAATCAGGTGGCGCCCGAATGATGGAAGCTGCATTATCGCTTATGCAATTGGCAAAAACTTCGGCCAAATTAGCACAACTTGCCGAGGCGGGGCTACCTTATATCTCACTTTGCACAGATCCAACTACCGGTGGCACAACCGCCTCTTACGCCATGTTGGGCGATATCAACATTTCTGAACCTGGGGCATTGATAGGTTTCGCAGGCCCAAGAATAGTAAAAGAAGCAACTGGTAAAGAATTGCCCAAGGGTTTTCAAACTGCCGAGTTTTTAAAAGAGCATGGCTTTTTAGATTTTATAACCCATAGAAGCGAATTAAAGAAAAATATAAACCTATATATAGATTTGATTCAGAACAACCCTATCAGATCGTAACGAGGTTCCGTAAGACCCTTTGTTCTTGCTCTTATTTTATTTATCTCTATGGTTTTGCTTCTATTTCATGTTAAGCCAGAAATCAAGACAGTTTGACAAGATGTGAAAAAATAAGTTGATTCTTGTTTTGGCTAAAACTTGCCTAAATGGGTAACTATTCACCCAATGTTAACTAAATGGTAATGAGTAGTATATAATTACAACCGCTAAGGTTGCAAAGAAATACGCAAAGGTCGCAAAGTGTAGAAAAACAATAGATTAACCGTTGCGTTCCTTGCGTTCAACCACTACGTCCTTTGCGGTAAAATAATTAACAAGCTGATTATAAGTAGAATATGTGCTTTTTAAATTTGGGTGAATAGTTACCTAAATGGATTCTTTATGGTAAATTGCTACGATTATAAAATAATCGACCACTACACCGACCAATGAAAGAAGAAAACAAAAGATTACTCTCAATAGATGCGCTACGGGGCTTTGATATGTTCTTTATATCAGGGGGAGCGACTTTTCTATATTTTATTCGCGGAAAAACAGGTTGGGCCTGGGTTGATGTACTTGCGGAACAATTAGAACACCCCGCTTGGGATGGTTTTACTTTTTATGATTTCATCATGCCCCTTTTTCTATTTATCGCCGGGGTTTCTTTAAGTTTTTCTTTAAGTAGAAATATCGAAAAAAACGTTTCGAAAGCCGACCTGTACAAAAAAGCCTTTAAGCGGATGGTTATTTTGGTTGTTTTGGGCATCATATATAAAAACGCTCCAATCCCGCTGTTCGACCCTTCAGAAATCAGATTCGGAAGCGTTCTTGGTCGCATTGGTATCGCGACGTTCATTACCGCTGTACTCTATCTTAATTTCACGAAAACGCAAAGGCTATATTGGGTTGTTGGCATATTGGTAGCCTACTATGGGGCACTCTACCTCATACCCGTTCCTGGGTTCGGGGCAGGCGATCTTACATTTGAGGGAAATCTTGTCGGATGGATCGACCGAAACCTGATGCCCGGTATACTTAGGCAAGGAACCTATGACGAATTGGCTTTGTTCACCCAACTACCGGCACTATGCCTAACGGTCTTGGGCACTAGGGCAGGTGATTTGTTGCGAGAGCAGAATTCCGACAATACCAAAAAAATGCAGACCCTGATCATTACTGGGGTAATTGCGGTTGTTATCGGACTGATATGGAGCTTACATTTTCCGATAAACAAAAAATTATGGACAAGCTCATTTATTTTATTGACAGGTGGTATGGGCTTTTTAATACTTGCATTGTTCTACTGGTTGATAGATATAAGAGGATACCGAAAGTGGGCTTTCTTTTTCAAGGTAATAGGCATGAACTCATTGACCATTTATTTTGCATATAGCTTTATTGATTTCAATGCGACTTCAAATAAACTATTTGGTGGATTACTGAATCCGATCGACGAGAAGTGGCACGATGCTCTTATATCTATTGGTGCGTTAGGTCTCATCTGGTCGTTCTTGTACATACTCTATCGCAACAAGCTGTTCATCAAGATATAACCGACCAAAAGAAATGGGGGAAATTACATAGGCAGATACCAAAATAACCCTATCTTTGCGCCCTGATTGAAAACCGATCAGGTACATAAAAATCATTGAAATTAATATTGGAATGTATTTAACAAAAGAAGTAAAAGCCAAGATCTTTAAGAAGCACGGCGGAAAAGAAGAGAACACAGGTTCGACCGAAGGTCAGGTGGCATTGTTCACACACCGTATCAACCATCTTAGTAAACACCTTAAGAAAAACCACAAAGACTTCAATACAGAACGCTCACTGGTAAAATTGGTGGGTAAAAGAAAGAGTCTGTTAGATTATTTGAAAAAGAAAGATGTTGTAAAATATCGTGAACTTATCAAAGAATTGAAAATCAGAAAATAATATCTAGTAGGGCCTGAAAATTATCGGGTCCTATTTTTTTATAAAAGTCTTTGCATTGGCAAAGCGCAAGAACAAAAAGCTGCACATAGTTTTTCATTGGTCAACACAACACAACACATCCGACCAGTAAGAATGGCGGAAAGACCATTGTTTAACAAATTCGGTAAAATACCGGGTTTAAAATCAAATTTATGATTCCAAAAGTATTTAAAGAGGTCATCGACCTTGGCGACGGCAGAGAAATTTCTATCGAAACCGGAAAATTGGCAAAACAGGCCCACGGTTCTGTTGTTGTACAATCAGGTAAATGTATGTTGTTATGTACAGTAGTTTCAAACTACGAACAAAAAGATTTGCCTTTTCTACCCCTTACTGTAGACTATCGTGAAAAGTTTGCGGCTTCAGGCCGTTATCCCGGCGGATTCTTTAAAAGAGAAGCCCGGCCTAGCGATGGCGAAGTATTGACCATGCGACTGGTAGACCGTGTTTTACGCCCCCTTTTTCCAAAGGATTATACCGCCGAGACCCAGGTAATGATCCAATTGATGTCACACGACGAGGATGTCATGCCGGATGCCATGGCCGGATTGGCCGCATCGGCAGCCATTCAATTATCGGATTTTCCGTTCGAATGTGCCATTTCAGAGGCACGTGTAGGCCGTATTAACGGTGAGTTCATTATCAATCCTAGCCGTTCGCAATTGCTGGAAAGTGATCTTGAAATGATTATCGGCGCCTCTGCTGATTCGGTGATGATGGTAGAAGGTGAAATGGACGAGATTTCAGAAGAAGAAATGGTCGAGGCCATTAAATTCGCTCACGAAGCCATTAAAAAACAGATTGACGCCCAAATGAAACTGGCCGACGCCTTCGGAAGAAAAGAAGTACGCGAATATGAGCAAGGTGCCGAAGACGAGGAGCTGGAGAAGAAAATCCGCGATTTGGCTTACGATAAAGTGTACGCAGTAGCCAAAGCTGGTTCTGCGAAGCACGAGCGAAGCGAGGCCTTTTCGGCGATTAAAGATGAAATCAAGGCCACCTATTCCGAAGAAGAATTGGAAGAAAAAGGGCATTTGATTTCCGATTACTACCGCAAAGCCGAAAAAGCTGCGGTGCGAGATTTGACCCTTAACGAAGGTATGCGTTTAGACGGCAGAAAGACCGACGAGATTCGCCCAATTTGGTGCGAGGTAGATTATCTTCCGTCAACACACGGTTCGGCTATTTTTACCAGAGGAGAAACACAGGCATTAGCAACGGTCACCTTAGGAACTTCTAGGGAGGCCAACAAAATAGATATGCCATCATACGAAGGTGAAGAGACTTTTTACCTTCATTATAACTTCCCACCTTTCTGTACGGGTGAAGCAAGACCCATTAGAGGAACCTCAAGAAGGGAAGTAGGACACGGAAACCTAGCACAACGTGCGTTAAAAGGAATGATACCTGAAGATTGTCCATACACAGTTCGTGTAGTTTCAGAAGTACTTGAATCTAACGGATCGTCTTCTATGGCGACCGTATGTTCAGGAACCATGGCCTTGATGGATGCAGGAGTTCAATTGACAAAACCGGTCTCCGGTATTGCCATGGGATTGATTTCTGATGCCGACTCAGGAAAGTATGCGGTATTGAGCGATATTTTAGGAGATGAAGATCACCTAGGCGATATGGACTTTAAAGTAACTGGTACAGCAGATGGTATAACTGCCTGCCAAATGGATATTAAAGTAAAAGGATTATCCTACGAAATCTTGGTGAAAGCCTTGATACAGGCAAAAGAAGGCCGTATACATATACTCGGTAAATTGACCGATACCATTGCGACACCAAATGCGGATGTGAAATCACATGCTCCGAAAATGGTGACAAAAACAATACCAAATGAATTCATAGGCGCCTTGATCGGTCCTGGCGGAAAAGTGATCCAAGAACTTCAGAAAGAAACAGGATGTACCATAGTTATCAATGAAGATCCCGTAACTGAAGAGGGTATCGTTGAGATCTTGGGTACTGACCAAGACGGCATAGATGCCGTATTAGCGAAAATAGATTCGTTGATGTTCAAACCAGAAGCAGGAAATGTTTATGAAGTAAAGGTCATTAAAATACTTGATTTTGGTCCAGTTGTAGAATATCAAGATGCTCCTGGCAATGAAGTATTGTTACACATATCAGAACTTGCCTGGGAACGTACTGAAAATGTTACCGATGTGGTAAATATGGGTGACGTATTCGATGTCAAATATGTAGGCTTCGATCCAAGAACCCGTAAAGACAAGGTGTCACGCAAAGCATTATTGCCAAAACCTGAAGGGTATGTTGAAAGACCACCACGTAGAAACAACGATCGCGGTCGAAATGATAGAAATAGAGATCGTAAGCCGAGAAGAGATTAAACTCCGATCATAAAACCAAAAGCCTCAACGTATACAATTGGGGCTTTTTTTATGCACTTAAACTAATAAGTCGACTTTTTTTTATCTAATTGTAACATTTCCAAGTTTTTTACGTATAAGTATATGCAGCTAATGCATAATGAACTTATTACACGTAAAACCTTTAGATGAGACAACTAAAAATCACAAAACAGGTCACCAATAGAGAGACCGCATCTTTGGACAAGTATTTGCAAGAAATCGGCAGAGTCGATTTGATTACCGCAGATGAAGAAGTAGAATTGGCACAACGTATCAAGGCAGGCGATCATCTCGCTCTTGAAAAACTAACAAAAGCCAATCTCAGATTCGTGGTATCGGTTTCAAAGCAATACCAAAACCAAGGCCTTACTTTACCTGATTTGATCAATGAGGGCAACCTCGGTTTGATCAAAGCGGCACAACGTTTTGATGAAACCCGTGGTTTCAAGTTTATCTCTTATGCCGTTTGGTGGATTCGCCAATCGATTTTACAGGCATTGGCAGAACAATCACGTATTGTTCGTTTACCATTAAACAAAATCGGTTCGATCAATAAAATCAACAAAGCATTTGCTTTTTTGGAGCAGGCACACGAAAGAATGCCTTCAGCTGAAGAGATCGCAAAAGAATTGGACATGACCGTTGATGATGTAAAACAATCATTAAAAAATTCAGGACGTCACGTATCTATGGATGCTCCTTTGATACAAGGTGAAAATTCAAATCTCTACGATGTACTTCGTAGCGGTGAATCACCAAACCCTGATAGAGAACTCTTAAATGAATCTCTAAGAACAGAAATCGAACGGGCTTTGGAGACCTTAACGCCACGTGAAGCTGATGTTATTCGTCTCTACTTTGGCCTTGCAGGACACCAACCAATGACCTTAGAAGAAATTGGCGAGACTTTTGAGCTCACCAGAGAACGGGTTCGTCAAATTAAAGAAAAAGGAATTCGAAGACTAAAACATACGTCAAGAAGTAAGATATTGAAAACATATCTTGGTTAACCAAGGCGTAAATTAGATGTTAAATAAACCTTAAATAGGAAATTTGGCATATAAATTGTAATTTTGAAAGTAACAACAGTTTATCATGACTGTTCGTTTTTTGATTGATGAATAAACTCCGGCTGATTACCGGAGTTTTTTCATTTACAACCGTTCCTTTTTCCTAGAGTGAAGAAATCGAAGTTATAAGAGTTTGTGAATTTTGGATTATGAATAATAAAGACACCTCAGCCCAAGAACAACCAAACAACCCGTTACATGGGGTAAAATTGGTTGATATTTTAGAACAGCTTACCCAAAAATACACATGGGAAGAACTTTCGAATAAGATAAACATCAACTGTTTTAAAAGCAACCCATCGGTTAAATCAAGCTTGAAATTTTTGCGCAGAACACCTTGGGCCAGAGAAAAAGTAGAGCGGTTATATCTTAAATCGATACATAGATAATGGCTTTCAATATCGTTCTTGTCGAACCCGAAATACCTAATAATACGGGCAATATCGGCCGTCTTGCATTGGCTGCCGGTGCAAACCTACATCTGGTAAAACCCTTTGGCTTTGAACTTGACAACAAACGGCTTAAACGTGCAGGCCTTGATTACTGGCAATATATATCACTCACTATTTACGAAAGTATCGATGACTTTTTCTTTATCAATAATGACAAGAATATGATCTTTTTTTCAAGTAATGGCGAACAAGAACATTGGTCCATCGATTTCAAGGACGACATGTTTCTGATATTCGGAAAAGAATCTGTTGGGCTACCTACTGAGATAACTGGCGCCCATAAAAACAAATTGTACAAAATACCTTTGTACAGTACCCGAATTCGTAGTTTGAATTTGGCAAATGCCGTGGGTATTGTGGTTTACGAGGGGTTGAAAAGTACTCGCTATAAATCATCTATTTGAGACCAAAAACCCGTTCGCAGTACCATCTGCCTATTTCTTAAGCCGCATTTTAGTATACCATTTTTCACTACTTTTATAGAAAATCGGTCATACCACTTATTATGTACAAAATCAAAACCGCAATCAGCTTATTAGTTTTGAGCTGTTTTTTTATTGCTTGTAAAAAAGATACTACCACAGCAATAACAGAAGAAAAAGAAATCAAATTCAACTTACCCGACAATTTTGTTCTAGAAGATTTGTACCGCCCCAGTATACATGAACAGGGCTCATGGGTAGCATTGGCCCAAGGCGATGGTAACATTATGTACGCTTCCGATCAATATGGAAAGATCTATCGATTCAAAGTACCTAAAGAAGGTGATACATTGAATTCCAATAACGTACACCCTCTTGATTTTGAAATAGGTGAGGCACATGGCCTACTCTGGGCCTTTAATAGTCTGTATGTCGCCGTCAACAAAACATGGGATGATGATGTGCCCGATAATCAAGAAAATGGCAGCGGCGTATACCGAATTACAGATACCGATGATGACGGTGAGTTAGATAAAGTAGAAATGCTACTAAAGCTAAAAGGTGCCGGGGAACACGGACCGCATAGTTTAGTTCTTTCCCCTGATGGGAAAGAAATCTATTTTATCGCCGGAAATCATACTAAAGTTCCCGAATCACTTTTAGAGAACAGCCGTCTGCCCACCAATTGGGGCGAAGACAACCTATTTACCCCGTATTTGGATGCTAGGGGACATGCAACTGAAATTAAAGCACCCGGTGGCTGGATCGCCAAATTTGATCCAGATGGAACAGATTGGGAAATCATCTCGGCCGGATACCGAAATCCGTTTGATATGGCTTTTAACCAAGATGGCGAATTATTTGCCTACGATGCGGATATGGAATGGGACATTGGAATGCCCTGGTATCGACCAACAAGAATCTGCCATGTAACCAGCGGAAGCGAGTATGGCTGGCGAACGGGATCGGGCAAATGGCCCGAATATTACCCTGATGCGCTTCCGGTAGTTCATAATTTAGAACAAGGCTCCCCAACTGCGGTACTCTCAGGAGCAAAACTGAATTTTCCCACCAACTATAAAAACGGACTTTTCTTGATGGACTGGAGTTTCGGAACCATTTATTTTACCGATTTGAAACCTAAAGGAAGTAGTTATTCGGCCGAGCGAAGAGAATTTCTGTCAGGTACTCCCCTACCCCTTACCGATATGATAGCCGGTGCTGATGGCAATCTGTATTTTACAACGGGAGGGCGTAGAATAAATTCCCATTTATATCGCCTTCGTTACACCGGAACCGATTTAGGAACTGCTGGAAATACGACCGACAGAGAATCCGACAATCTTCGAAAATTGCGACACCGTATTGAAAAATACCATACTCAGTTCTCTGCAGATGCCATTCCCTTGGCATGGGAGAATCTAAACCACTCTGACCGATTTATTCGCTATGCCTCACGAATTGCCCTTGAACACCAACCTGTAGAACAATGGCAAAATCGATTCTTTGAAGAAGAAGATTCCAAAAAAATAATTGAGGCGAGTATTGGCTTGGCGAGACAAGGTGATAAAGGCTTACTATCCAAAATTTTGCTCAAACTGAATACCATTCAATTAGAAACGCAATCGGAAGAGGAACAAATAAACCTTTTGAGAAGTTATCAGTTGTTGTTCATCAGAATGGGATCGCCCAATACCGCTGATAGGCGAACTACAGCCAAGAGGTTAAACGCTTATTTCCCCCATGTGAACAATACCATGAACCGTGAATTGGGCCAATTGCTACTATATCTAAAAGCAGATAATATTACACAGGGTCTGGTACAGCTTCTTGAAAAACATACCAAAGAAAAAACGGTGGGTAGTAGTGATTATCTCTCTGAAGAAACCACCCTCCGCAGTGAAGAATATGGCCCAGTGATTAGAGAGATAATCGCTAAAATGCCCCCTAGTGAGGCTATTTACTATGGTGTGCTCCTTAGTCATGCAGAGACAGGCTGGACCAAAGATGCCAGAGAAAAATATTTTCAATGGTTTTACGATGTACTGAACGCCAAAGGCGGGCTTAGCTTTAAACCCGGTATGGAAAATATTCGCCTAGCCGCTATGAAACATGTACCAGAGAAAGAAAAGGACTATTTTCAAGAACTTTCAGGGGTTTACTCGCCCGCTACAGCCATTACCGATTTACCAGAGCCTATTGGACCAGGAAATCAGTATGACGGCAAAACACTTAGCCAAGTTATCTGGGATGAGGAATGGACCGAAAATAAAAATGACTTCACAAGAGGTAAACGAGCTTATGAGGCAGGTATGTGTGTTCTATGTCATAGAATGCGAGGCGAAGGTGGCGCTGTGGGTTCAGATTTGACTCAAGTAGCTGACAAGTTTGGACGATATGATCTTTTGTTCGCTATCTACAGCCCCAACGACGAAATTTCTGATCAATATGCCAATACCTTATTTCATTTGAACAATGGCAAAAAGATAGCTGGTCGTATTAAATCTGAAACGGAAGAAATTGTCACCTTAATGCCCAACCCTTTTAATGAGGGCTATACCGTTGACTTGATAAAATCTGACATTGACAAAAGAGAATTATCTCCTTTATCACCAATGCCCTCAGGTCTATTAAACCGGTTGAACCTAAAAGAGATTAAAGATCTTTTTGCTTATTTATTAGCTGGTGGAGATGAGAACCACTCCTTGTATACAGGAAAAAAAGATAGTGAACTGAGCGAACAGAACTAATTCACCAAGATGTATAGAAATATCTGTACTTGACTCCTTGTACATTTTAGCCTGATTTCATCAATTTAAAAAGGGGGAAATGTTTGTTGCGTATAGAACAGTATTTAGAGAATCAGTAACACAGACTTCCAAAATAGAATGATCGCAATTCATTACTTTTGCACAAAACATACCGATTCAATATA
>CAZEUV010000046.1:0-8955 GCA_964515285.1 uncultured Maribacter sp.
ACCAGGGACACACGGATTTTCAGTCCGTTGCTCTACCAACTGAGCTAAGGTACCAATGCCTTTTAGCGGCTGCAAATATAATTTCAAATTTAGGATATACAAATAAAAACAGTAAAAAAGGCATTAGTTTTTTTGTATTTAGTGATCTTTGTAACATGAACCTAATCATAGATGCAGGAAATACCGCTATAAAGCTAGCCGTATTTGATAGTGAGGCTCTTCTTTTTGATGAAACTATTGACAAAGGAGATTTTGCCATAAAGGTAAATGGTTTTTTTGACCGTTACGCTGACATTGGCCACGCTATAGTCTCAACCGTAGGGGAGCTCAACCAAAAGAGTATCGCTGTATTGTCGGTTTTTTGCCAAGTACATATATTGGGTCCTTCTTCTAAAATTCCTTTCAAAAATTCGTATGCCACGCCCCAAACCTTGGGTGTTGACCGAATAGCTTTGGCAGCGGCTGCCTTTTATTTCAATCCCAAGGCAAATACTTTGGTCATTGATGCTGGCACATGTGTCACCTACGATATGATTAATAATTGCGGGGAATACCTCGGAGGTGCTATTTCACCGGGGCTGACCATGCGGTACAAAGCACTTCACGATCAAACCTCAAAACTGCCCATGTTGGCGTTTGAAGAACCTTTAGATCTTATAGGAAATTCTACACAAAGGAGTATTCATAGTGGTGTGGTAAACGGAATTTGCAACGAAATAGACGGACTTATAAATCAGTATAATTCACGTTTTGCAGATTTAACAGTTATTTTAACAGGCGGTGATGCCCATTTTTTGTCAAAACGATTAAAAAATACCATATTTGCGCATTCCAAATTTCTCCTAGTAGGGTTAAACCATTTGTTGGAATACAACAAGCGTTAGATGATTAGAAAAATTGTAATTGCAATAGTGTGCTTTGCCGCAATAGGGGGGAACGCCCAAGATGGTACGGTTTCGCCTTATTCTTATTTTGGCATAGGTGATTTAAGGTCGGCCAGTACAGTCGAGAATCAAATGATGGGCGGCATAGCGATGTATGCCGATAGTATTCATTTGAACCTACAAAATCCGGCAAGTTATGGTAAACTTGGGTTGAAAGTGAATGATAAAGTGGGTCTTATGGTCTATGCTGCAGGTATATCACATAAACAACTGACATTAAAAAGTGCTACTGCCGAAGAAAACAATAAGGTGACCAATTTAGATTATCTTTCTCTCGGTTTTAGTCTGGGCAAGGGTTTTGGAGTGGGTTTCGGAATAATGCCCTATTCGTCAGTAGGCTATAATTTGGTTTCTGAATCAGAAAACGCCAACAATGCTGAGGTAATCAATACGTATTCTGGTACCGGAGGTTTGAATAGGGTCTATCTTTCTACAGGATATGAATTCGCAAAGGATTTCAGTTTTGGAATAACTGCCAATTTTAATTTCGGCACTCTGGACAATCAAAGAACGCAAACAGTCGAAAACGTACAGTTTGGTACATTGGACAATAGAACATCGCGTATAAACGGGATGGATTTTAATTATGCCTTGAGCTATACACCGGTTATTAAAGACAAGTATAAGTTGTATACATCGGTTAGGGTGAATACCCAAGCAAACCTTACCTCTAGAAACACACAGCAAATAGGCTCGTTCTCGACCGCAAATGGGCAAAACATTGAGGTATTGGATGTTGATTTGCTCTCTAGGGGTCTTGAAGATACCGGGGTGAAAATACCCACCAAAACTATTTTAGGTCTGGGTTATGGCGAAGATATGAAGTGGTTTTTAGGAGCCGAATACAGTTTTCAAGGCAAGGGCACTTACGCCACTGAATTCATAAAGATTGATAATTTGACCTACCAAGATGCGAGTTCTTTTGCTTTTGGGGGCTATTTTGTGCCTGATTACACCTCTTTCAACAGCTATTTAAAAAGAATAACCTATCGTGCGGGGCTACGTGTCGACAAGACCGGAATGGTCGTTGATAACACCGAGATAAATAACTTTGGCATAACTTTTGGAGTTGGTCTACCGTTGGGCAGAAGTTTCTCTAACCTTAACATCGGTTTTGAACTGGGTAAAAGAGGAACGACTAAAAACAACCTGATCGAAGAAAATTACTTTAAAATAAATGTAGGGCTTTCGCTAAACGATCTATGGTTTAAGAAAAGAAAGATAAACTAAACAAAGAAAAACCAATAAATTCAGTACATTAACCACTTTAAACAATGATAATTATGAAAACGAAACACTACTTTACGGCCTTTCTGCTTATTGGGTGTATGATGGTAAGCAAGGCACAAGCTCAAAATCAAGAGTGTTTGACCAACCTCTCAATATACACTGAGCATGTAAAAGTCAAGAATTACGATGCGGCTTACACACCTTGGAAAATGGTGTATGAAACATGCCCAGCTTTGAATAGGGCCAATTTCATTTATGGTGAAAGAATTCTTAAAGATAAGATCAAAAAATCATCAGGTGCTGATAAAGATGGTTTCATCAATGATTTATTGGCTTTGTACGATGGTAGTATGAAGTACTTTCCGAACAAGACTAAAAAAGCCGATGTGATCATTGATCAGGTTCTCTTGAAGTACAATAACAAGATGATTGCCGATGATGAGATTTATAGTGGGCTGAGTACTGCCTTTAATGAAGATAGGGCGAATTTTAAAAATCCAAAAGCACTTTATCTGTATTTTTCAAGTTTAGTGGATCTGCACAATGCAGGTAAAAAAGATTTGCAGGAAGTTTTTGACGCCTATGATAATGTTAATGAAAAGATAGAGGAAGAAAACATAAAGTTGACCGATATTGTAGCAAAATTATTACCGAAGAAAGAAGATGGTACGTTGACTTCAAAAGAGAAAAAACGTTTGAGAGTCGCTACCACGAATTCTGAGTCTTTCGGTAAGATTGCCGGTAGTATAGATTCTAAATTGGGTGCCCTAGCTGACTGTGGTAATCTAATACCATTGTATCAAAAGAGTTTTGATGCCAAGAAAGGAGATGTCAATTGGGTAAAAAGAGCAGTGGGCAGAATGTTCAACAAAGAATGTACTGATGACCCTTTGTTTAGTAAAATGGTTGAGATTCAAGCAGGACTAGATCCATCTGCTGATGTATATGTTTATCTTGGAACCTTAAAAAGCAAAGCAGGCGATACCAAAGGAGCCTTGGCCGATTTTGATAAGGCTTTGGGTCTTGAGAGCGATAGTAGAAAAAAATCTAAAATCGCTTACAAGGTTGCAACGATGTACAGAAGAAAAGGTAACAAATCAACTGCTCGTAAATATGCACAGAAAGCTATTAATGCCAATTCATCAAATGGCAAAGCCTATTTGTTGATCGCCAACCTGTATGCCCGTAGTGCAAACCAATGTGGTTCAACTACATTTGAGAAACGTGCTATCTACTGGAAAGCAGCTGAAATGGCTCGTAAGGCAGGTAGGGTAGACCCTTCTTTGAGCTCTAGGGCGAACAAGTCGGCTGCTAGTTATGATGCGAAAGCGCCTACCAAAGAAATGATCTTTACCGAAGGTATGGCAGGTAAGACCGTATCTTTTAGTTGTTGGGTAGGAGGTAGCGTAAAAGTGCCTAATTTGTAGAATGCTCAAACCCATTGAAAATATTTTAAAAAGCATTGCCATGATATTCGTGGCAATGCTTTTTTTTGCCTGTACCGATACGTATAAAAGAGTTGGGCAAGAAGCTAAGAAAACTATTTTTCCAAGGGGTGTTGCCGAAAATTTTGTTTTGACCTATACCGAGGCAAAAGAAGAATTGGAAACAGAGGACGTTAAAGCGTCGAAAGTAGTGTCGGTATTGACGAGCCCTATTAGCGTGGATTTTACAAATCTAAAATTCCCTTATCGAACTTTTCCCGAAGGGTTATTGCTTGACTTTTTTGATGATCAAAACCGAAAGAGTATAATAAAAGCTGATTACGGAATTATTTATTCTGCAACAAATTTAATAGATTTACAGGGTAATGTGGTCTTAGAGAGCCATGATGGTAAAAAGTTGGAAGCTCCTCAATTATACTATGACCAAACCAATGAATGGGTCTTTACCCAAGAAAAGTTCAAATACACCAACCCTGAAGATGGTACTATTATGGATGGGGAAGGAATGGATTTTAACAAAGACCTTAGTTTTTTGAATGCACATAAAACCTATGGCCTCATGTTGATTAAAGAGGAAAAAGAAGAGCAAGATGATTAAACTTTTAAGGTATACAGAATATTTGTACTTGGGCGTGGCATTTTTTTCATTGTATAAAATAGTTGCAATTTGGAATATTGACCGCCAACATGCGTATTTGTTCGTATTTTTTTTAGTGGCATCTATTGGTATGTTTTTGTTTCGTAGAAGCTATCGCAAGAAATTTGAGCAACGGCAACGTGATAATCAAAAATAAGTCGTGAGCACTTCAATTATCATTATCGTATTGAGCCTGCTATTCTCTGCATTTTTTTCAGGTATGGAGATTGCTTTTATATCTTCCAATAAAATACATATTGAGATAGAGAAAAAGCAGGAAGGCTTTTTGGCGAAAATACTTGCCCGGCTCACCAAAAAACCCTCAAAATTTATTGCGACCATGCTAATTGGCAATAATATCGCTCTTGTGGTTTACGGTCTTTTTATGGGTGAGCTATTGATGAACTGGTTTGTGGGTCTGGCTTCGACTTCAAATAGTTTTGTGCAGTTGTTGTTGACCGACTTCAGTTTGATTGCCCAAACCATTATGTCGACGATCATTATTTTATTGACTGCCGAGTTTCTTCCGAAAGTGCTTTTTCAGATTTATTCGAACACCTTATTGAAAGTTCTGGCGCTACCCGCTTATATATTCTATGTTTTATTTTCGCTGATCTCTGATTTTATTATCAAGATTTCTGACTTCGTATTGAAAACCTTGTTTAAGACCGATGGCGATGAGGTACAATTGGCGTTTAGTAAGGTAGAACTTGGCGATTATATCGCCGAACAAATGGAAACCGTTGAAAAAGAAGACGAAGTAGATTCTGAAATACAGATGTTTCAGAATGCTTTGGAGTTTGCCGAGGTCAAAGCTAGAGAGGTCATGGTGCCTAGAACCGAAATTACCGCGGTAGAATTACATGAAACCCCAAAAAGCCTCACCAAACTATTTACAGATACCGGTTATTCTAAAATATTGATCTTTAAAGATACGGTCGATAATATTATCGGCTATGTGCATTCTTACGAATTGTTTAAAAAACCTAAAACCGTCAAAAGCATTCTTTTGCCCGTAGAGTTCGTGCCAGAAACCATGTTGATACACGATATTCTGAATATTTTAACCAAAAAGAGAAAGAGTATCGCCGTGGTTCTTGATGAATATGGTGGCACATCGGGCATCATGACCGTAGAGGATATTGTTGAAGAACTTTTTGGTGAAATCGAAGATGAGCACGACTCTACCTATTTGATCGAAGAGCAGGTCGATAAGGTCACTTATAAATTTTCGGCGCGATTGGAAGTGGATTATATCAACGAAAACTATAAATTAGAACTGCCCGAAACCGATGAATATGAAACCTTGGGGGGATTCATCGTTAATGAAACTGGTGAGATTCCCGAACAGGACTCTGAAATTGAAATAGGCAATTTTCGTTTTACCATCATGGAAGTTTCCAATACCAAGATCGATCTGGTAACCCTGAAGGTACTTGAAAAGAAAGAGAAATAACCGATAAGAATTAGGGTTGGTCTTCTTTTTATGGTATGAAAAATGTTTTGGCATTACCATATTACCTTCCTATTGATTTTTAAACAGTTTTAAGAAAGCTTTCCATCGGGCAAAAACCTTTATTATTTAAAAAGAAAATAGTAATTTCGCCAACTGATTTTAAACATTCCATATCATGGCAATTTTAGAGAATATTAGAAAGAGAACCACTATTTTGATTCTGATCATAGGTTTGGCCTTGTTCGCATTTGTAATATCGGGTGTCTTTACAAGTGGCAGCCTAGGTTCAGGCGGCAAAATAGGTTCTACTGTAGCTGAGATAAACGGAGACGAGATTTCAATCGATGCCTTCAGGCAAAAGGTCGAGAGTGCCTCTAGACGGTCTGGATCTACGTCATCTTCAATGCAGGTGGTCAACCAAGTATGGGATCAAGAAGTGCGAAACTCCATATTGGGCCAACAATTTGAAAATTTGGGTATAGATATTGAGCAAGATCAAATCATGAACTATATCAAAAATATACCTTCCTATTCGCAAAGCCCTCAGTTTTTGAATGAAAGTGGGGTTTTTGATGAGAACAAGTTTCGTGAGTTTATTGCTGATATGAAAAACAATAACCCTACGCAATACCGGTTTTGGCTACAAGACGAAAAGAATATTATACAAAGTAGTAAAGAGCAGACCTATTTTAATCTGGTAAAGGCCGGTGTGGGGGCAACTCTGAAAGAAGGCGAACTAGAATATAAATTGGCAAATGACAAAATGAGCATGCGGTATATGAGAATTCCTTTTTCATCGATCCCCGATAGTTCGATAACGGTGAGTAAAAGTGAAATCTCAACCTATATCAATGCACATAAAGACGATTTTAAGCAAGAAAAATCAAGAGACCTGCAATACGTTCTTTTTGAAGAAAAGCCATCTGAGGCAGATGAAAGCGCCATAAAGAAAAAGATTACTACACTATTGAACGACAATGTAGAATATAGTAAAGAAAACGATAGAACCGATACCATAGTCGGCTTTAAGAGCACTACCGATATAGCGGCTTTTTTAGATAGAAATTCGGATATTAAATTCGATACCATCTACAAGGCGAAAAATAGCCTACCGGCATTGTTCGCTGATACATTGATGACTTTAAAAGTAGGTGATCTCTATGGGCCGTACAACGATGGCGGTTTTTATAAGATTTCTAAAATGGTGGCCAGAAAACTAAATGGTTCTGTGAAAGCAAGCCATATTCTTATTGGGTATGTGGGAGCGGAAAGAGCGAAGCCCGAAGTGACAAGAACCAAAGAAGAGGCAAAGGCAAGAGCCGAAGAACTTCTAAAAGACGCAAAGAAAAAAGGAACGGTTTTTGTTCAATTGGCCCGTGACAATTCTGATGGCCCTTCTGCAGCCAACGGAGGTGATCTAGGCTATTTTCAAGAAGGTAGGATGACGCCTAAATTTAATGATTTTGCCTTTGGTAACAAGATAGGTGTCATTGGTATGGTCGAAACCGATTTTGGTTTTCACATAATAAAAGTAGATGACAAGCAAGACCTCGTTCAAATAGCGACCCTTGCCAGGGCAATAGAAGCCTCTGAGGAAACAATCAACACCTTGTTCACCGATGCCACTAAATTTGAAATGCAATCAACTTCAGATCAAGATGCTTTTGCCGATCTTGCGAAGGCGAGCGAATATAACGTTAGGCCAATCAACAAAATAATGGCAATGGATGAAAACCTGCCCGGCATTTCTGCACAACGGGGTGTGGTGCAATGGGCCTTCAATGAAGAGACCGAAGTAGGTGATATCAAACGTTTCAATATCAATAACGGGTATGTGGTCGTGCAGTTGACCGCTGCGTACAAAGAAGGGTTAATGACCGTAGAGGAAGCCTCTGCTGCCGTACTTCCCAAAATAAGGAAAGAAAGAAAAGTTGCCCAGATTATGGGCGAGCAGCAAGGAAAATCAATGGAAGTAATAGCCAAAGACACTGAAATACCTATGCAAAATGCGACTTCAGTGACCGTTAAATCACCTACTATACCAGGTGCTGGCCGCGAGCCTGCCGTGGTTGGCGTTGCCTTTGCATTGGCTGAGGGTGAAACTTCTGGTTTGATAGAAGGCGAGTCGGGCATCTTTATGGTCGAAGTGACCAAAAAAGAAGAAGCTGCGAAATTAGATAACTATAGCACGTATGCGAACAACCTAAAAACCTCGAGTGCGGCAAAAGTAAATACCGCTGTGTATAATGCTTTGAAAGAAGCTTCTGAGATTGAGGATAAAAGAGCAGTTTTCTATTAGTGAAACCCATCTGTTCAACAATCGGACGCTACCTGAAATCGTGTTGAAATGAGCACATTTTAGGCCGAACCTACACAATTGCACTACAATTCTACGCGCTAATTAATATAGGGCCATTTCTTGATACGGAATAATCGTAGTGTACCCTTTACGTTTAAAATATTCGGGAGTATTTTCACCCGTGGCCAAGATAAAATCGCCACCCCAAGCCCCTAGGCTCTTTATCGCTCCGTTAAAATCTTTAAAAAGGGTATCTTTTATCTTTTGAATTCCCAATGCAGTAGAAAGCAATGTTTCGTGTTCATTGATTAATTCCTCAAAAAGATCTAGAGGTTCACATACTAGCATTTTAGAAGTAATGACAGAAAGTCGGGTTACTAATTGCGATTTGTCAATCTCCCTCTTTCTGTATTGGGCGATACCTTCTTGGCTATTTTGTTTTTTGTTGAGGTAGACAAAATACAGTTCGTTTTTGAAAGGGGGATTGAAATCGACCTCTTTGACTATGGGCTGTTTATTTTCAAGGCGAAATAAAATGGGCCTGTTGTATTGGGCACAGGCAATATCATAACCACTACCTCCAAAGGTTGATTCTAAAAGATGATAGGCGTTCACATTTGCCCAATTAGCAATATTGTTAATCAGCGTAGAGGATGAACCCAACCCCCAATCTCGCGAAAAAGACAATTTCGTTTCCACTTCACACCCTTTCGGATCTTTTAAAAAACCAGGATTCAAACGTTGTGCACCTAAAAGAATTTTTAAAAGTCTTTTTGAAACGTCTTTGTCAGAACTTGAAATCTCTTGAAGTGAATCTTTATCATAGCTTCCCTCAAACCAAATAGTCCCTTTTTCATCTAGGCTTTCCCATGAGAGTATTGAAGAATCGTTTTTTAAGACCTTTAGGTGCTGGCCGTACTTTGTGGGTATCGCCAAACCTGAAG
>CAZEUV010000046.1:9055-20231 GCA_964515285.1 uncultured Maribacter sp.
TTTTTTAAGACCTTTAGGTGCTGGCCGTACTTTGTGGGTATCGCCAAACCTGAAGCACCATCCAGAATGGCGTATTCCCCTGAAAGCAATAATTTGCCGTTGCTATAGATTTTGGTCATTACGTGTTTCTTAGCTTTTCAAGCGCCTCTGTTATCGCATTATGGGTAGCTGTATTTTTTTTAAAATACTCTATCAAGGACCGTTTTTCCTGTTCGGTCGCCCCAAGTTGATTTAAGATATTGAGCAGGTGCATTTTCATATGCCCTTCTTGAATGCCAGTGGTCACTAACGATCCAACGGCCGCAAAGTTTTGCGCTAGTCCGGCTACGGCCACGATTTGCATCAATTCTCGAGCTGAGGGTTTGTGTAGTATTTCCAAGGCCAATTTTGCTAGGGGGTGCAGGTTTGTCAATCCGCCTACAGTACCTAGGGCCAAGGGCAGTTCGATCCAAAACCTGAAAACACCCTTGTCAATGCTGGCATTGGTTAGGCTCGTGTACGCCCCGTCTTTGGCAGCGTAGGCATGTACGCCTGCCTCTACGGCCCTAAAATCGTTTCCGGTGGCCAAAACCACTGCGTCGATCCCGTTCATAATACCCTTGTTATGGGTGACCGCACGATGTGGTTCTACATTGGCAATGGTGACCGCCCTGACCATTTTTTCCGCAAAAACCCTGGCATCGTTCTTATCGTTCATCAATTCTTCAACTGGACAGCTTACTTCGGCACGTACCAAACAGTTCGGTACGTAATTGCTGAGAATACTCATGACGATTTCAATGTTTTTTACACTGCTTGAAAAGCTAGAGAAAAGCTTTGCCTCGTTTTTAAGAGTCATGGCGAGCTGCTCTAAACACGAATTGATGAAATTGGCACCCATGGCGTCCAAAGTCTCAAAGGTGCAATGCAGTTGATAATAATTTTTCAATTGCGCTGTCTTGTTTCTTAATTCAATGTCTACAATACCACCACCTCGTTTGTTCATGTTTTTGGTAATGCCCAAAGCATCTGAAACCAATTTTGGTTTAATGGTTTTGAAAAATTCATTTAGTTTGTCAAAATCACCTTTGAAGATAAAATGGACCTGCCCTATTTTTTCAGTACCTAAAACCGTGGTTTTGAATCCGCCACGTTTCAACCAAAATTTGGCTGACTTGCTCGCTGCAGCGACCACTGAGCTTTCTTCAACGGCCATGGGTATCGCATATAATTTTTCGTCTATCAAAAAATTAGGGGCAATGCCCAAGGGTAGATAATAATTGGTAATCGTGTTTTCAATGAATTCATCATGAAGTTTTTGCACGTTGGCATCAGTATTCCAGTAGCTTTTTAGAATTTTTTTGGTCGCCTTGGGATTACTAGTATAGTTCAAGGCGATCCAATCTATTTTTTCTTCCTTGCTAAGTTTAGAGAATCCTTCAATGGGCACAATCATGTAACTATCGATTTGTTAGGTAAAGATACGTATTGAACCCGTCTTGAAATAGTATAATAACCTGTAAATTCTCTTCTATTCTTCTTGAACTCTTCTTGAGTTATTCTTTTACCTGCGAATTTTGTATTTTTCACTCTAATTTTGTTGTTTTTCAGTACCGTAACTGTGGCTATGCTACAAAAAACACCTTCATTAGAGCACAAAAGCCATTTCCGAAGCTTCGGGACTCGGTTCCAAACAAAAACTCAAGATGAGTTAATTTTGTTTGGCCAATTAAAAACTAACATTCTGTTGTATAATGTATGAATTTCGACGAACTGCCATGAAATTTTGTGTGCTATTTTTAATTTTCTTTATCTGCGTTCAATTGAGAGCACAGAAAAAAAATGAAGCATTTCGCCTAAAAATCAAAAAAACCAGTTTTCTGGTAACAATAGATGGTGTGGGTGATGAGAAGGCTTGGAAAAATACCGATGTTGCCAAAGATTTTTTTATGGTATTACCGATGGACGATGGCCTGGCCAATGAACAGTCTGAAATACGAATGACCTACGATGATACCCATCTGTATCTTTTGGCAACTTTTTTTAATAAGAGCAGAGGAGACTATTTTGTAGAATCGTTGCGTCGGGATTTCAGCTTCGGCAAGAATGATAATTTTTTACTTTTTATAGATCCATTTAATAACCAGACAACTGGCTTTTCTTTTGGGGCAAATGCTTTTGGTGCTCAATGGGACGGTACAATGCACAATGGATCAAGCGTTGATCTCAATTGGGACAGTAAATGGATATCTGAAGTTATACGAAGCGATGAAAAATGGGTTTTTGAAATGGCCCTTCCTTTTAAGTCGATTCGTTATAAAGACGGGATGACGGAGTGGGGTATAAATTTTAGCAGGCTAGATTTAAAATCAAGTGAAAAATCGAGCTGGACACCGGTTCCAAGACAATTTCCCACATCTTCAATGGCATATAACGGTACCTTGGTATGGGATGCGCCTCCACCACGGCAGGGATTGAATTTTTCAGTGATACCTTATATTCTGGGTACGGTCAACCAAGATCTGGAAAATGACGAAAAAACCAATTACGATGCTAAAATAGGGGGCGATGTAAAGCTTAGCCTTACCTCTTCCTTAAATTTGGATTTAACCGTAAACCCTGATTTTTCACAAGTAGAAGTGGATCGACAAGTCACCAATCTTGATCGATTTGAGCTATTTTTTCCTGAAAAACGACAGTTCTTTTTAGAAAATGGAGATTTGTTCGCCAGTTTTGGTTATCCAACCATCCGTCCGTTTTTCTCAAGACGTATTGGGTTGGGCGTTCCAATTCAGGCGGGTGCTAGAATAAGTGGAAACTTGAATGAGAAATGGCGATTGGGTATTATGGATATGCAAACGGCGAGTGTTGACAATACCGGACTCCCAAGTCAAAATTTTGGCGTGCTATCCTTACAACGAAAAGTTTTTAGCAGATCGAGTATTGGCTTGATGTTCGTAAACAAACAGTCTATCGGTTATCCCCAAGAAAATGATTCTTTAAAAACACTTTACCCCGAATTTAACCGCAATCTGGGCGTGGAGTACAACTTGGCATCTTCGAACAACCAATGGAGCGGAAAAGCCTTTTTCTTAAAATCCTTCGCTCCTGATCAAGTTAATAGTGGGGTGACACAAGCGGCACATTTGGAATATAAGAGTAGAAAATGGAGCTGGCGTATTCAAGAAGAATGGGTAGGTAAGGAATATACTGCGGAGGTTGGTTTTGTACCACGAAATGGCTATGTGAACATCAATTCATATGCGGGGCATTTATTTTTCCCAAAGGAAGGGAAAGTACTAAGTCACGGACCTAAATTAAATACCACCTACTATTTTAATGAAAATTTTGATCGAACTGATAATACAAGCTATATACTATATCAAATTGCCTTTCGAAACCGTAGCAGTTTAGACTTTTTCATGTCTGATGATTATGTAGAACTATTAGCGCCCTTCGATCCAACAAGGTTGGGCAAAGCAGCGCTTGAAGTGGGATCGAAACACCATTGGAACGCTTTTGGATGGATGTTTTCCTCAAAACCCCAAAGTTTGTTCACGTACACTTTCGATGCCCGTTTTGGCGGATACTATGCCAACGGAAATAGAACCAGTCTCACTACCGAGTTGGGGTATCGTTTTCAACCTTATGTAAGTCTCAGTGCCAACCTAAACTATAATCATATTAGTTTGCCAGCTCCCTGGAATAAGAACCAATTCTGGCTTATTGGTTCAGAAATTGATATTACGTTCACCAATAAAGTGTTCTTTGCTACCCTTTTTCAATATAACGAACAGTCTAAAAACTTTAATTTGAACTCGAGGTTTCAATGGCGTTACAGCCCTGCTTCTGATTTGTTCTTGGTGTACACCAATAATTATTTCATCGAGCCTTTTGAAGGTCGAAACTGGGGTCTTACCCTCAAGTTCACCTATTGGTTCAATAAATAATTTGGCAAAATAAAAAGCTAGGCCATGTTTTATGAACTTGTTTTTTGATATTATACTTTAAAGATGCTTCGCAAGCTCAAAAACCCCATGGGCCACTTTCGTCAAAACCTACTTCTTTTTTAAGCCAAACCGTTGTTTTTCGTATAATTATCACTAAACTTGAAAGATGTAACCAAATTTGTCGATTTATGAAAAAATTAAACATTCTGTTGTTTTTTATACTTGGTTTTCTGACCATGGCCTACTCGCAAAAGAAACAGATTACGGTTGCTGATATTTACCAAGGGGTTTTTCGTACAGATGGTATGAAGGCACTTCGTTCTATGAAGAATGGTAAGCAATACACTATTTTGAACCTAGACAGATCTACTAGGGCAAGTAACGTTGATACACATGATTACCTTACTGGAGAAAAGATAGAGACCATAGTATCTTCCGTTGATTTGCCCGAAGTTGAGGGTTTTTCATCTTACGAATTTACGGCCGATGAATCTAAATTACTTTTGTCCACTGAGGTTGAAGCTATCTTTAGACATTCTACTTTGGGCATCTATTATGTTTATGATATTGCTTCAAAAAGCCTTGTTAAAATAGCCGACACTAAAATCAGGGAACCTTCTGTTTCTCCCAACGGAAAACAAGTGGCATATGTAGCTGATAACAATCTATATATATTCGATATATCTTCTAAAGAAACAGCACAAATCACTAAAGATGGTGTAAAGAACAAGATCATAAACGGAGTCACCGATTGGGTGTACGAAGAGGAATTTGCGTTTGTGCGAGCGTTTGAATGGAATTCTGACGGTACAAAAATCGCTTTTATGCGTTTTGATGAGACAAACGTACCCGAGTTTTCTATGGATATTTATGGAACCGGACTCTACCAGAAACCCTATGTGTTCAAATACCCAAAAGCTGGCGAAGATAATGCTCTGGTCACCCTGCACATGTTCGATGTGAAAACGGGAAACATTTCAAAAATAGATTTAGGGGAAGCCTATTATATTCCGAGGATAAAATGGACGAACAATGCCGACCGTTTGAGCGTACAGACCCTGAATCGCCATCAAGATCATTTGAAATTGCTGGCAGTAAACGCTACCGATAATTCAGTTTCGGTCTTACTCGAAGAGAAAGATGCCGCCTATGTCGATATTACCGACAACCTTACTTTTCTTGAAGATGATAGTTTTATATGGACGAGCGAGAAAGATGGGTACAACCATATTTACCTTTACGATCAAGACGGGAAGCCCATAAACCAGATTACCAACGGCAAATGGGAAGTGACCGACTATTACGGCTATGACCAAAATGAAGATCGTGTTTATTACCAGTCTACCGAAAATGGTTCTATTAACCGAGGCGTTTACAGTATAGCAAGTAGCGGTAAGAGCAAAAAATCATTGGCCGTGGTAGAAGGTAAAAATACTGCTGATTTCAGTACTGATTTCACCTATTTCATCAATACCTATTCAAGTGCAAAGACCCCTGCTAAATATACCTTGCACACCGCCCTATCAGGAAAAAAAGTAAAGGATATTAAAGACAATAAAGGCCTTTTGGCCAAATTGGAAGGGTATGAACTGCGACCAAAAGAATTTTCGATGCTTTCGATTCATGGTAACGATCTCAATATGTACATGATCAAGCCCAAAGACTTTGATGCCTCAAAGAAATACCCCATGTTGATGTACCAATATAGCGGTCCTGGCTCACAGAATGTATCGAACAGGTGGATGGGCGCCAATGACTATTGGCATCAAATTCTAGTTTCAGAAGGGTATATCGTAGTTTGCGTTGATGGTAGGGGTACGGGTTTCAAAGGCCGTGCTTTTAAGAAAATAACCCAAAAAGAATTGGGTAAATTCGAGGTCGAAGACCAGATTGCAGCAGCCAAACAATTAAGTGAATTACCATATATTGATGAAGCACGAACGGGTATATGGGGTTGGAGCTATGGTGGCTTTATGGCTACCAATTGTATTCTAAAGGGCAATACTATTTTTGAAACTGCCATTGCCGTAGCACCTGTGACCTCATGGCGATTTTACGATACCATTTATACAGAGCGGTATATGCAGACCCCTCAAGAGAATGCGAGCGGCTATGATGAAAACTCACCGCTTAGCTACCCTGAACTATTAGAGGGCAACTACCTTTTGGTACATGGTTCTGGCGATGATAACGTACATGTGCAGAATACCATGCGAATGGTAGAGGCATTGATTCAGGCGAACAAACAGTTTGAATGGACCATCTATCCTGATAAGACCCATGGTATTTACGGGGGCAATACGCGAATTCATCTTTTCAACAAAATGACCGAATTCATAAAGGAAAATCTATAAATAAATCATTATTAGTTATGACGGATAACGCAGAATTGACAGAAAAACAACTTTTCGGACACCCTCAGGGATTGTTTTATTTATTCTTTGCTGAGTTATGGGAGCGTTTCAGTTTCTACGGTATGAGGGCATTACTGATGCTTTACATGACGAAGGAGATTTTTGCGGCCTTGGCGACAAAAGATATTGCCGCTGCGGCTGTTTATGCATCATATGGTTCTTTAGTGTACGCTTCTACGGTGATAGGCGGAAGAATTTCTGATCAGATTCTGGGTATGCGAAGCTCAATCTTCTTAGGAGGTATTTTAATGGCTTTGGGCCATTTTGTACTGGCAGTTGAAAACGAGATTGCCTTTTTTTTGGCCTTGGCCTTTATAATTGTGGGCAATGGTTTTTTTAAACCCAATATCTCAACCTTTGTAGGCTCATTGTATAAAGACGGTGATCGAAGAAAAGATTCTGGGTTTACCATCTTTTATATGGGCATAAACATCGGAGGCTTTGTCGCACCTTTACTTTGTGGATGGCTTGCGGTAAAATATGGCTGGCACTATGGTTTTGGCTTGGCCGGCTTGGGAATGATGGCCGGGTTGATTTTCTTTTGGAGGGGTATTAAAAGAAGTGTTTTTGGCGATAGAGGTTTGCCACCGAGCGATGAGGTTTACAATAAGAAGATTTTGGGTATTCCGCAAAAGACCTTTATACCTATTGTTGCTTTTTTAGCTGCTCCGTTGGTTGCCATATTATTGGCATCGTACAAATCATTGGGAGAAGAAGGCTCTTTCTTGGCAGATAAAAATTATGTCAACATTTTGTTTTATATAATCGGAGTTGCCGTTGTTTATTATCTCGGGTCAATAATGTACAAAGCTAAACCAGACGAGCGCAAAAAATTGTTCATGGCCGTGTTGATCACATTTTTTATGACCTTGTTTTGGGGTTTTCATGAATTATCAGGTAGTGTTATCACTTTGTTTGCAGATAGAAATGTGAATTTAGAAGGTATCATGAACGCTAGCCAAACAAACGCTTTGAATTCATTGGTCATTATAGTTTTATCGATACCTATTTCGCTTTTATGGGTGTATTTATCGAAGAAAAAATTAAATCCGCGTACACCCTATAAATTTGGTATGGGATTGGTGTTGGCAGGTTTGAGTTTTTATATCCTTTCTTTGAGCGGTGGTAGTGCAGACGCCAACGGTATGGTGCCATTTGCTTATCTGTTTATCATGTATTTTATTTTATCTATAGGCGAATTGTTTATGTCTCCGGTGGGGCTATCTAAAATCACCGACTTATCACCAAAAAGAATCGTTGCCTTTATGATGGGTATCTGGTTTTTATCTTCTGCCTATGCTTTTCAAATAGTTGGGTTTATTTCAAAACAATTGGCCATCGAAAGCACCGATGTAAATGTCGGAGGGCTTGATACTTTACAAGTTTATATCGATGGTTTTAGCCTTATCGCCAAATATTCGATAGGAGCAGGATTGGTGGTTTTGTTGTTTTCTCCATTGATGAAAAAACTGATGGGAGATGTGCACTAGTTAAAAGGATTAAAATAAAAAACGCCCTTTTCACCCGTATAGTGAAAGGGTATTTTTCTTTTTGCACAGGTTGTCTTCCAACGTTTTATATAACTTCTATAATTACTGCCGTCGGCAATGACCTGTTTGGGGCGTACCGAATCTAACAAACGTTCTAGATTGATTTTTGGAGATCGGGTCAGCAAAAGGTAGTTCGCTTTATTTGAAATATAGCTGCCGAAGCTATCTATGACAACGATGTTCTTTTTCTTGAACTTGTAACTGTTCTGCAAGGGCCGATGTTCGATTGCCTTGATGCGCTCTGCCACTTTATAATCAGTTACGATTCTTTTTGTTGCTTCTTTGTTATACGATAGTACGTTAAGTGCGTTGCCAGTTTGATGAATTAAAACGGAGTTTTTTGTTTGGTGGGCAAGAAACAAGGTTTCTTTTTTACCTGTCTTATAGGTGGAATAAAGGGACCAAAGCTGAAACCCTATAACACACGATAAGAACAGGGCAGTTCGCTTAAAAGTAACCTTGGTAAATAGAATCAGTACGCTGATGACCATAAGATACGATAACAACAATTGTATTTTATCAAAGGGAATGTTGGTAAAAACAAAAGCCTCCTGTTGTGCCACCCATTCAATTATGGTATTCATCCATCCTATTAAAAAATCATAGGCTTCTGCCAAAAAATTGGGTAAGCTATTCAATAAGGCAAGAACAATAACCAAAATTCCCAAGCCCAAAATCAACCCGAGAAAAGGAACTATCAATAGGTTTGAGACAAAGAAAAGCCCGGGAAACTGATGAAAATAGAACAGACTAATGGGCAATACCCCCAGTTGGGCCGCAACGCTCACCGATAGCAATTGCCACACTTTTCGAACTATTTTATTCTTAGGAAACCATAAGCGTTGCAATAACGGGTATACCCATACAATGGCAATGACCGCGGCATAGCTCATTTGAAAGCCTACCTGAAAAAGCAGCATGGGGTTGAACACCAATAAAATCGCGAACATAGAAAGTGCTAGAATATTAAACGTATTGCTGGGTCTGTTCAAATAGAGGGCGTAAGCGACAAAAGAGAACATGGTCACTGCCCTGACCACCGATGCCGATAAACCTGCCAAGAAAGCGAAGCTCCAGAGTAGGGCAACTATGGTGACGAGTTTTAGGGTTTTACCTTTTGGCAATCGCTCTATGGGTCGCAGAAAAAAATCAAGAAGCAATAGCAAAATACCGATATGCAGACCTGAAACTGCCAGAATATGAACAGCTCCTGCATTTTTGTAATTGTTGTAAGTGGCTTCTGAAATGTCATTGCGCTGCCCCAATAACAGGGCTTGTATAATGCCCAGTTCGTCTTTTTCGAAATTGGCTTCCCTAAGTTTTTCGCTTATTCTATTTCTAAAGGCGGCAGCGACCCCATAAATGGTTTTAGAAGAATTCTCCAATACAAAATGGTTGGCTGTATTCAACCGTATTTGATGATAGATGCCTAATCCCTTTAGATAAGCCTTGTAATCAAATTGATGGGGGTTGATAGGAGGGCGTACTGAACCAAGTTTTCCATAGAACAATAGTTCATCATCTACCGAATATTTCTGATTTAAGGAATCGGCCGAAAAATTCAAGATGATCTTTCCAGAGACCCTTTGGTCATCCATAGCATAAAGAATACCCACATACCGATTGGAGAAAGTGTTCGCTTTTAAAACCTCTCGAATCTTTAAATGCCAAGTATGCTGCTTTTGAAAAGTTTGATGGGTATAGTGATTTGTTCTATTTGTCGGTTGCCAAAGTGAAACGGCCAAAATACCAATAGATAGAGTAGTAAAAAGTGCTGTTGTGCCAAACGCGATTGATTTTCGGGGGAGTTGTTTGAACAACAAAAACCCAAGAAAACCAATACCTATAAGGGTCAATAAAATTGAAAGTAACAGGCCAAAATGCATGTAATGTCCCAATAAAATACCCGACACCAAGAAGAGGGTCAACTTTATGGGTATGAATCTTAAAAGCCGCATGCCGATAATTTGACTCTAATCTACTCAAAAATTGTCAATAAATTCTGTCAAAGAACTCTTGTCGCCTTTACAAACGCAGAATTCCAATAGCCTTCTTTTAACGAAGAGACGATTACGCCCCTTGATGAGGAGGCGTGTATGAATTTGACTTCGTAATCATCAACGGCAACGACCATACCCACGTGGTTTATTTTTCTTCCCCGTCTTTTGGTTTTGAAAAAGAGCAGATCGCCCTTGACCACTTTATTGATGCGAATCCGTTTTCCCTCTTCCGCCATATGATATGATATTCTGGGCAGTTGAACATCGTGCTCTCCGAAAGCAACATACAACAACCCTGAGCAGTCCATGCCTCTCTTTGTGGTGCCACCGTATTTATAACGGGTGCCCGCATAGGTGAGGGCTGTATTGATAATATTATCGGCAACCGATAGGGTGGTGGTCAGGGTTCGTTCTTTTGTAGTTTCGGTAGATTTTCTTGCCTTTGGCTCTGAAGCAGCTACGGTAACTTTTCGTTTTTTGTTGTAGGTGGTCTTCTTTTTTACGATACCACAGCCACTGACCTGTATGATCAAAAATAGAAGTAGGATTTTGCGCATTGATATGGGTATTTACTGTATTCGGAGTTCAAAATTACAGAATTAATTTTAGAAGCTGTTTTGAACTGGTGATTCTCAATGAAAGAATACTTCTTAGGGATAATGAATTTAGTGATAGTTAGGGTTATAAAGTGGCAAGCTTCATGGAGGAGGGCTAGTCGATTATTGTTAGTCCAAGAGGTATTTCTTTTTTCAATAATTCTTCAGTTTTAGCAACAAAAGGAACAGGAGAATCGTAGCGAGTATCCCTTACATCAAATACTAAAAGGCTTACACTATATTTTTCAAGATTTTGTTGATGGCTCATGTTTTTGTCTATACTGAGCAGTATTTCAAGACCTTTGTCTTGCATTTGCTTTAATAGGTCACCGTTTTTGATGCCACTCCATCCCAATTCCGGTACGGAGTACTTCATGGGCTTTACTAAAACGGTACTTGAGTTTCTTAGGAAGGTTTTCGTCAAGCAGCAGTTTCATTGTTTGTCTCGATTTCGGTTAAGTAAACGGACAGTAGTCCCAATACTTTTTGCGCAAAGGATTTTTTTTTACCGTGGGATAGTTGTCTAAAAACTCTTGAATATTATCACCACCCTGTAGATAATCGAACAATATCTTAATAGGCACTCTAGTATTCTTGAATACAGGAGTACCACCCAGAATATCAGGAGATAGGCTCACGTATTTGTCTAAAGCAACTTTCAGGTTCATGATGTTCGTATTTATAACT
>CAZEUV010000047.1:0-20202 GCA_964515285.1 uncultured Maribacter sp.
GTTTCAACCAAAATCGAACTTTTTTTCGACCTGAACAACTCAGATGCCCTCTCTGATTCTGAAAAGGAACGTCTTCTCCTAAAATTGAGCCATCGTCTGACCAAAGAAAACAAGCTATTATTGCAATGTGACGAAAGCCGCAGTCAGCATAAAAACAAAGCCTTAGTCATCAAAAGATTTTTACAAACAATCGAGATTGCCTTGAAAGTGCCCAAAAAACGCAGAAAAACAAAACCTACACGATCGGCCATTGAAAAGCGGTTAAAATCAAAGAAAAAATCGGCTCAAAAGAAGGTGAATCGAAAGAAGCCTGAGATTGAATAGCACGTTCTTTGCCCAGTAGAAATTTTCTTAGACTATAAATCGGTCTTTTATCGCTTAAAAGGCTTACTTGGCTGGTACTTATTGAAATAGGAAGAAATCTTCAACTCAAAAAAACTGGAAGCGATGCCGTCAAAATATTCAACAATATCAACCACTTCTATTCAACCATATGCTCACAGCAAATGAAATGCATAGGCAATCAATTTTAAATAGAAATCAGTACAAATCAAAAAAAGCTGAACAATGATATCATTGTTCAGCTTTAAATAGTTAACTTAATACTTTAATAATCTGTATCGGTTATTTAGGACTAGTCAAAATGTTAAAAAATATACGTTTATTTTTATTTTTTATTGGATTTCTCGTAATGTGTAGCTGTAATTTGGATAAGAAATCAAAAAATGCTACAGATAAAGCCGCACCTGAACGTGGAGAATTGAGCAGAGACTCCCAAGTATTACTGGGCAATAGGCTGTTTTCAGAAAAAACATGTATTACCTGCCATGATGTAAAGAGGAATAAAATAGGGCCTTCAGTCAAAGATATTATGACAATTTATACAGAAAAAAACGGGGATATAGTTGCATATTTAAAGGGCAAGGCTAAACCAATTGTGGACACCACCTCTAGCCAAGTGGCCATTATGCAAGCTAATATTGACGGCTTTTTAAAAGACGTTTCTGATGAAGAACTGAAAACAATAGCCACTTATATGTTGCATGTCGATGAATTAAACCCAGAATAGTTTAGAGACTGTTTTAAAATCAACAGTTTCCGATAACAATTTTGCTTGGGACGTATTGACTCTCTACTGCCTCAACCTGAAGTGATAAAATAAGAAAGAACATCTTTTGGCCTATTGAGGTATGGCGGAGAACATAGGTTCTTTTATGGATACACACCTTCCCCATGTTATGGGAACAATTGGTGGAATATCACACAAATCAAAATAACTTATGAAATGAGCCAAACAATTTGGGATGCCAACGGAAATGTTGGTTGGTGAATTACTACCGCCTGAATGGACATAGTCAAGCAGGTCTGACCCATAAAGAAGTAATAAACATCAAAAGATGAAACGAACATTAATATATTTTATACCTTTTTTCACAAAAGGAGATGGTTAGAATTTTTAATTCTTAGAAATTTCACAACTACAACTAGTTGAGCAGAAATGAATTAAACCATAGCTCAATAAATAATGGTGATAGTCCTGTTTTTTTATCATTTTAGGCCTACTTTTTTTCTTGCCAAAGGAAGATTTCGTTATATTTGATTGTACATAACGATACTTCATATGATTTGCGTTGAAGAGGCGATCAAAGTCATTCATAAGAATATAAATCCATTGGAAGAAAGGGAGCGAAAAAGCATTCTAAAAGCAAATGGACATGTATTATTTGAGGATGTATATTCTCCTATCAATATGCCTCCGTTTAGGCAATCTGCTATGGATGGCTATGCAATTTTATTGAATAACAATGTTACCTATACCATTATTGATGAGGTAAAAGCTGGAGATCATCATAACCCTGTTTTAAATGCAGGTGAAGCGGTACGAATATTTACGGGGGCTCCTCTTCCCAATTCTGCCAATGCTGTCGTCATGCAAGAAAAGGTTACTGTAGATAACAAAAAAATAATCCTTGAAACCCCTGTTTTTCTGGGAGCAAATATTCGCCCTTTAGGGGAACAGGTAAAAAAAGGGGATATTGCTTTATCCAAAGGAACAAAGTTAACTCCGGCTGCTATCGGGTATTTGACCTCATTGGGCATTACGGAAATAATTGTTTATAAAAAACCTTCAATAACTATCGTTGTCACTGGGAATGAACTTGTCGAAGCCGGATGTTCACTGCCATATGGAAAAATTTATGAAAGTAATTCCGGAATGCTCTTAAGTGCATTAAATAGTCTTGGGCATGCAGATGTTACTATTCATAAAGTGAAGGATAATTATGCCAATACCTTTTCCATTTTGGAAAAGGCCGTTGCCCAACATGATATAGTATTAATTACCGGAGGTATTTCTGTTGGAGATTATGACTTCGTGGGTAAAGTGCTTCTGGAATTAGCAGTGGAACAATTTTTTTATAAGGTTAAGCAAAAACCTGGGAAACCATTTTTCTTTGGCAAGAAGAAGAATACCAATGTCTTTGCCCTACCGGGAAATCCTGCGGCTGCATTGAGTTGTTTTTATGTATATATATATCCGGCCTTGCAAAAACTATCCGGAGATCTCAATTTTTCATTACCTAGGATTACGGCAAAATCTGCTTCAGAATTCATCAAAAAAGGAGATAAGTCTCTATTTTTAAAGGCAATACTAAAAGATGGTGAAGCAACTATTTTAAAAGGACAGAGTTCAGCTATGCTACAAACTTTTGCACTGGCAAACGCAATGGTTTATGTGCCTGAAGAGCAAAACGAAATTGCAATAGGAGATCCGATAGAAGTTATTTGTCTACCTTTTTAAAACTACCAAAATGAATTACAAAATCAAGAGTAGGATTTGGATTGAAACCGATGGCCATGTTCTGTTAGGAGAAGGAAGAGTGCAGTTGCTAAAAGCCATAGAAGAAACCGGGTCCTTATCCAAAGCCGCAAAAAAAATAAATATATCTTATAAGAAGGCCTGGTCTCTTGTCAATGCGGTAAATAAATCTGCCAAAAAGCCCGTCATTAAAAGCAGTATTGGTGGTAAAGGCGGGGGAGGTGCACAGGTAACCCCTTATGGAAAAGACCTGATCAAAGCTTTTGATACCATCAATAATAATTGCTGGAAGTATCTGGATAAACAGACAAATAAGATTAATTGTATATAAAGTGCCAATTTTGGCAAGAAGTTAATGAAGAGGCAAAACATCAGTGGAAAGTAAACAATTGATTTAATATGGTAGACATTACAAATAAAAGTACAACACTTAGAATAGCCAATGCACAGGCCATAATAAAAGTAAGTAAGCCTGAAACTATCAGTGCTATACAAAACAAAACGGTCCCTAAGGGAGATGTTTTTGCGATGAGTAAAGCAGCGGGCCTGTTAGGAATAAAAAAAACAGCGGATTTACTGCCAGATTGCCATCCCCTTCCTATTGAATACATGGCAATAGATTACGAAATAAACAATCTAGAGATCACTATTCTATGTACGGTAAAAACTATTTACAAAACCGGTGTCGAAGTTGAAGCCATGCATGGGGCAAGTGTGGTTGCTTTGAATATGTATGATATGTTAAAACCCATTGATAAAGGGATAGAGATTCACCATCTTAAACTTTTAAACAAAAAAGGCGGAAAATCAGATTTCAAAGATCGTTTTAGAAAAGACATTACAGCCGTGGTAATTGTATGTTCAGACACAATTTCTGCAGGACAAAAAGAAGATAAAGCAGGAAAAGCGATTATTAAAAAACTAGAGGAATGTAATGTTGCCATTTCAGATTACATGATTATTCCCGACGAAAAAGACCTCATTCAAGAAAAAGTCAAAAAATATCAGGAGCAAGGAATTGATGTTATTATATATACCGGAGGAACAGGACTCTCTAAGAGAGATGTGACGCCCGAAGCGTTGTCACCCTTGCTCGATAGACGAATTCCGGGTATTGAAGAGGCTATTCGCAACTATGGGCAAGATAGAACTCCCTACTCTATGCTCTCTAGAAGTGTTGCCGGCACAATCAATAAAAGTTTGGTGCTGGCCCTGCCAGGCTCTACCAATGGGGCAAAAGAATCGATGGACGCTGTTTTTCCTTCGGTGCTACATATTTTTAGAATTTTAAAAGGTGCAAGACACGATTCATGAATCTTCATCGGTGAAGAAAACAATCTAAAGGAATATATCATAAAAGAGGATGAAAAGAGCAGAGAATCAGAGAACATTGAAATACATATTCAACCTAAACTTATTTGTGTGAAAAATACCAACAACATATTAACCGATACCCATGGGAGAGCACACAGTTATTTGCGCATTTCACTAACAGAACGTTGCAATTTAAGGTGTACTTATTGCATGCCGGAAGAAGGTGTGGTTCTTTCGCCAAAGTCACACTTAATGACTTACGATGAGATCTACACCATTGCTAGAACATTCGTGGACAAAGGAGTGACCAAAATAAGATTGACTGGGGGCGAACCCCTGATACGTAAAGACATTCCTGTTATCCTTAAAAAATTGGCAACACTTCCGGTAGAGCTCGCTATTACTACAAACGCTGTAAGCGTAGATCGATTTATCAATACTTTTAAAACCTGTGGTATAGAAAACATCAATGTGAGCCTGGATTCTTTGGAGAAAGAAAAGTTTAACCTGATTACACGCAGAAACTATTTTGAAAGAGTGTATGATAATATTCGACTTTTGGTAAAAAATGGTTTTAATGTCAAAGTAAATACCGTTTTGATCAAAGGATTTAATGATAACGAAATTGTAGATTTTGTTGCCCTTACAAAAGACCTCCCCATCTGCATTCGCTTCATAGAATTCATGCCATTTGATGGCAATAAATGGAACATGAAAAAAATGGTTTCTTATAATGAAATTATGCGACATCTAAACATTTTTTATTCGAAAGAGCGAGTTGAAAGATTGCAAGATGCGCCAAATGATACTTCAAAAAATTACCGCATTAAATGCTATAAGGGAACCTTTGCAATTATAAGTTCGGTTACTAATCCGTTTTGTGATTCCTGTAATAGATTAAGATTAACAGCTAACGGACAGCTAAAGAATTGTTTGTTTTCGGCTACGGAATCAGACTTACTTACAACCTTACGAACAGGAAAATCAATTGAACCCATTATTGAAAAAGCGGTACTGGCAAAATTTAAAGTACGTGGAGGAATGGATACTCTAAAAAAATTACAACAACCTAAATTACATGCTCAAAACAGAAGTATGACTACTATAGGTGGGTAATCCAAGAAAAAAGAGTGTCTGAAAAGTACAGGTTTAAGTCATTGCGAGGCACGAAGTAATCTGTAAATCAGTTGCAGTCATTTAACGGCTTACTTTACTTCTCCTGCCTGCCGGTAGGTTCTTAATGACGTACTGGTTTTACTTTTCGGACAGCCTCTTGTTTTTTCGACAATGACTTTATTCATTAAATGCTATTTTTCATAGCATCTAGAACTTCAGTAGATAAATAGTTGTTCACAAGGGGGAAAATGACATTGTCTTCCCTAAAAATATGAAGTTTAAGCATTTCTATTAATGCCTTGGACTGTTCAACAGCCAGATCCAAGATCACCAATCTGGAACCTTCGTCCGGAATACGGGTCAATAGACCAAATAAGTTAAAGGAGATGGCAGCAAGTTGCTGCATTTTAACGTGATCATCTTCCATAAGATCCACTACCGTCTTTTCGGTTCCTATGCTATACTCTTCCTTTTTATGAAGAATAGGATTTAAACTGGCAAAAACGGTATTATCTTCTTTTCTATTGTGCTCGATGATGGATTCATCAAAGAAAGAAAAGAAATCATTTATACCTTCCAAGGTCTCTTTTGAAAACCCCTTGGTGTTCAGTAAATTCAATGTGTTTTCAAACGCGTCGATTACTTCACCCCCTTCTACATGCTCGTCCATTAAAGTTTGAATTACGGGATGCATATCCTCATACTTCACTTCATCTAGTGAAGGTGGTTTAAAAGCATCTGGGGGATCCATTGGCGAGAACTCTTCGGTTTCTTCTTGGCGTTCCACCATTCTTTTTAAAGGGTCTTGTTTATTTAAGTTCTTTAAATCCAAACTCATTTTATTATTTTTTAGTTAACTTTTTTATTTTATTAAGGGGTTAAAAATAGTTTCCCCTAACTCATTAAGGTTAGGGGAAACTAAGAATATTTTTCAATTATAATTGTATAAAATCAAATTATTATGGTTTGTCAAACTCTCTTTTAGGACCCAAATAATACCACCAATTAAGTATTAAACAGATTAGGTAATATATTGCAAATCCATAAAGAGCATATTCTGCATGTCCGGCCGTTACCTGTTGTCCAAATACTTTAGGGATTATAAATGCCCCATAGGCTGCAATAGCCGATGTCCAGCCCAATACCGGCCCGGCTTTTTCCTTGGAGAAAATATAGGGAATACTTCTAAAAGTAGAGCCATTTCCTATTCCCGTGGTTAAAAATAATACCATAAATGCCGTAAAGAAAGGCCACCAGTAAATTTCAGGGGTATCGGTCCCTTTTGCCTGAAGCACATAATAGGCGACTGCCAATGCCGCCAGAATTTGAAAAAAGGTACTCCATCCAGTAACTCTGGAACCACTGTTTACTTTATCTGAAAGAATTCCCCCTATCGGTCTAACTAAGGCACCGATTACCGGGCCTAGAAAAGCCCAAAGCATAATATTCGGCGCATTAGGATTCACCCACTCGGGATCCAAGGCATTGGAATAGACAAATATATCTTGAGCCAGTTTTGGAAATACCATAGAGTATCCAATAAAAGAACCAAATGTCATGACATAAATAATGGTCATGATCCAGTTATGCTTATCACCAAGAATTGAAAATTGTTTCTTAAGGTTTTGTTTTATCTCTCCCGGCGTGGCATATTTCATAAGAACCACAGAAAGAATAACAACAACAGGAAGAACAATCCACATAGCTGCATTTTTCAATCCCCAATCTTCCCAAGGAAGGCCAATAAGCATATAGGCTCCAACAGCTGCTGCGATTAGACCTAAGGCTACCATATAAAGTGTTTTTGTAACACCTTTTGTAGTATTAGGCAGACTAGGAGTTCCTGTTGAAACATTGTTCATCCCGAAGAATGCTCCAAGAGTTGCTAGAACAATTAAAGGAACCCAAACCCAAGCTGCATTTTGTAATCCTTCGAATGGAGCTCCTTTAGCAGTTGCTATAGATCCTGCCGTACCACCAAATAATGAAAGGGTTACAACTAAAGGTATCGCTTTCTGCATAACACCTACACCTAAGTTTCCTAGTCCGGCATTCATGCCTAAGGCATAACCCTGTACTTTTTTAGGAAAGAAGAAACTTATGTTACTCATGGAAGAGGCAAAATTTCCTCCGCCAAATCCAGACAATAGTGCCATTACAGCAAAAAACATATAAGATGAATTAATATCACTCAGGGCCATTCCAGTACCAATGGCGGGTATTAACAATAAAGCTGTGGTGACAAATATCACATTTCTACCACCTCCTAATGAGATCAAAAAAGAATTTGGAAGTCTTAAAGTTGCACCAGATAGACCAGCAATTGCCGGTAAGGTATAATACAGACTATTGATTTCTTTAAGTTTAGCAACATATTCTTCAGATCCTTGAACCAGACCTTCGATCATACCAAATGTAAAGCCAAACTCTTTCATATATTTTATCAGTACACCCCACATGATCCAAATAGAAAATGCCAGAAGTAATGCTGGAATGGACGACCACAGGTTTCTAGTGGCTATTTTTTTTCCAGTGGAATTCCAAAAAGATTCATCTTCTACATTCCAATCTTTAATATTAATAGGCATAGAAATAATATTTTAAAATTATATTATAAATGGTCTTCAAAAGCACCCTCAGGTTCTTTTAATGCAATGGCTGTATACACTAAACTAATAAAAGCTCCTGCTGAAAGTATATACAAAAAAGTCTTTTCATCCATCATGGTGTATAAAAACAAATAGAAGACGGCACCAACATTACCATAGGCACCTGCCATTCCGGCAATACGCCCTGTCATGTCTCTCTTTATAGTCGGTATCATAGCAAATGTGGCTCCTTCCGCTCCTTGCACAAAAAATGAGGCAAACATGGTGAATACTATTGAAACTACTAACCAGGTTACCGTATTGTATAAGGGAACCAGTGTTGCTTCACCGGTTTCAGCATTAATGGGTCCCACTTTTGCAATAATAGCCATAAGGAAAAAACCTACTACGATTCCAACCATATATAAGAGCATAGTTTTTTTTCTATTGCCCATTCTATCGGAAAGTAATCCTCCCAATGGGCGGGCCACTAAATTAATAACTGCAAAAGAACCAGCAACAAGACCAGCTATTTCCAGTGTTACTAATCTCTCTCCATTAGAATTCAATAATGTACTAAACACTTGATAAAAAAACATGGGTAGCATAGATACAATGGCCAGTTCGGCTCCAAAATTGGCAAAATAGGTTGAATTTAATGCGCCAATACTTCCAAAGTGGTATTTTTCTTTTTCAGGGATTCCTGCTTTTATTTTAGGTAAGTTATGATTGGTTACTTTAATAACATCCATTAAATAAACAAGAAATAATACTCCCCACATTATATACACCGTTGTCCAACTTAACATGGCATGACCATCAACTTGTTGCATATGTAAGTTATAAACGACCAAACCAATGGCACCAAATAATGGAAACTGCCAAAACCAGTATTGAACCAAATCCCCAATAGATGTAATTGGCATTGGTTCTAGCTTCCCTTTTTTTAACTTAACCTCAACACCTTCTGGATTATCTTTTACAGCAAAAAAATAAAACACCCCATAAGCACCACACATGATACTGGTAATGGCTAATGACCACCTCCAACCATCATCGCCCCCAATTACGGATACAGCGAAGAGAGGTACCAAGGCAGCGGCAGCGGCAGAACCAAAATTACCCCAACCAGCATAAAATCCTTCAGCTCTGCCAATATATTTCGGGGTGAACCAATTGGCGGTCATCTTAATCCCAATAACAAATCCTGCACCAATAGTACCTAAAAACAATCTTGAAATGGTAAGTACGGTAAGTGTGTTTCCGAATGCGAATATTAAACCCGGAATCAGTGTTAAAACCATTAAGGTAGCAAAAATTCTTCTTGGCCCATAGCGGTCTATCAAATTACCGACCACAACACGGGCTGGAATCGTTAAAGCAACATTACATAAAATAATAGATTTTACATTGGCCTTGGTCAACCAATCAAACCGATCCAGCATTTCTGTTAAAACAGGGGCAACATTAAACCAAACAACAAAAGTTAGAAAAAAAGCGATCCAAGTTAAATGTAAAGTTCTTATACTTGGATCTTTAAAGTTCAGTAAATTAGGCGCAGTTTGTTTCATTATCAAAATTAAGCTAGTTGATTATTTAATACCTTAATTATTCTTTGGGCGATGTATGGACCATTTTGTTTTAGGATTTCTAACTTTTCTTTTATTCCAGTTCCAAATTACTTGCTGATATGGTTTCCAGAGGTAGTTTAGCGGATATACAAGAAAGTGTACCATGCGTGAAAACGGTACTATTAGAATAAGCAAGAAAGCACCTATTACGTGTAATTTAATTAGTAACGGCATTGCGCTAACAGCTGCAATATTGGGTGAAAATGTAAAAATGGATTTTAAATAGGGCGCCATTACAGAAGCGAACCAGGAACTTCCCCATCTGAAGAATACCGCGATGTACATTCCCGTGAATATTTGAGCTAACAGCAATAATTCAACGAAAATGTCCATTCTAGTGGTAACCATTTTAATGCGGTCATCGGTAATTCTTCTTATAAATAACAAGACTATGCCAATAAAAACGCAGATTGCCGCTATAAACGAGGAGATTTCCAAAATCAACAATCGAAGGGGGTCACTGTTCCAAAGAATAATGCTCTTTGGTATTAGGAATGCGACAAGATGGCCAAAAAACAGAATTAATAGCCCCCAGTGAAAAGGTACGGAACCCCAAAATAATTTTCTGCCTTCCAAAAACTGGGATGACAGGGATGACACTTTAAACTTTTGTAATCTATATCTTGAAATAGTTCCTATTAAGAATATCACAAATGCAAGGTATGGTAGAGCGATAAAAAAGAAGTTGTCTAATGTCTCCATGGTACTATTTATTAATTATGATTCAAGTGTTATCTCTTGTTTTATTGAACTTAAAAACCCACCTGAGCGTTGCGGTTGTTCTTCGATTTTAATATCAAAATCATGGTCCAATGCTTGATATAAAGCAAAAAGTGCATGCTTATAGATGGTGAAAGCCTGATGTTTTTCTATCAAGGTCTTATGGTGTTTTATATATATTTTATCTTTTGCCGTAATTTGACCTTCACCAAAACCTTCAATCATTTTTATTAAGGCAGGCATCATTATTTTATTTATCAAATCATCACGCAATTCGTCATCCTTTAGCACGTTCAACAACTTTAAAACATTTGATAGGTTATCGGCCAATTCGTTACCGCAATCTATGCCGTAGGTCTTATGTTCCTTGTTGAGGTTGACCAAGAGTTCTCCTCTCTTATAATCATCACCGAAAACAATGTATCCAATATCCAAAGTGGTAATGGACTGTACCTCGAAAGTCCTCACGTAGAGATCTTCCAGCTCAATTTTAGAAACAGTTTCTACTATTTTTGTAAAAGGCTGTAATGTTTTGCCGGCATCGGGTAAAACTTTATACAAGTATTGCTGAACTTCTTTAACATTTGCCACATAGTCTTCGTCTTTTGGAAAGACAAAAAGGCCAGAAATCTTATGGTAATCCATTAGCTGTTGATCCATACTTTATTTTTTATAAGCCTCGAGCTGGTTTTTCTACAAATCCAAATCCGGCACTTCCTTTTCTATCACCGGTAAACTCTGCCATTTCGATAGCTTGTTCTCTATGGGCAGGCGGAATAACAAATCGATCGTCAAATTTTGCCAAAGAGGTCAAATAGTAAACGGCATCGGCCATTTCTGCAGTTAAACCAACTTCTTTTAAACTATCGGCTACCATCTTTTTGTTTAAATCACCTACCGTAACATCCCTGCGATGCAAACGAACGGCCATTAGCTTTTTAAGAGTTTTCTTGATTAATTCTTCATCTCCATTACTGAATAAATTAGCTAAGTATTTCAAAGGCATACGCGCATCATCAATAGTTCCAAAAATGTGTTCATTGGTGGTGTCGTATTTAGTTGCTCTTTCCCAAAACTTAGAAATAGGATTTAAGGTGTCTTTTTGAGATTCCACATCATTATCCGTTAATGATGCCATTACGGGCAATAAGGGTGGAACATAGAACAACATGGGAAGTGTCCTGAATTCAGGGTGCAACGGCAATGCCATGCCCCATTCTTTTACAAATTTGTAGGTGGGTGACTGCTGTGCAGATTTTATTGTAGAATCTGCAATCCCGTTTTTCTTGGCTGCTTCAATCACCTTAGGGTCAAATGGATCTAAGATCATATCCATTTGTCTTTTGATCAAATCTTCATCATCAGCGGCCGCTACTTGTTCAATTTGGCTCGCGTCATATAGCATAACTCCCAAATATCGAATACGGCCAACACAAGAATGCATACAAGCTGGGGCGTGACCAGCTTCCAATCTTGGGTAACAAAGTATACATTTTTCAGACTTACCTGTTCCCCAGTTGTAATATGATTTTTTATAAGGGCAGGCGGACACACACATGCGCCATGCTCTACAAACCTTCTGGTTGATCAATACGATACCGTCTTCCCCTCGTTTATATATTGCTCTTGATGGGCAAGAACCCACGCAAGCAGGATTTAAACAATGATTGCAAATTCTAGGTAGATAAAACATTGCCATACGTTCCAGTTGAAACATGGATTCTTGTTCTCCTGCCGATAAATTTTCAAAATTTGGATCGTTACGTGCATAGTCAGGTGTACCACTAAGATCATCGTCCCAATTAGGCCCCATTTTTATGTCTATGGGTTTGCCGGTTATCATGGAAACGGGTCTGGCCGTAACCTGAGTATCCTGTTCCGGTGACTCTATTAAGTTTAAATACTTGTACGTAAAGGGTTCGTAGTAATCATCAATAACAGGTAAGTGGGGGTTATGGAATATATTTAATAACCCTTTAGCCTTACCGGCACCTTTCAAGCGAACCTTGCCCATACTTTTTTCCCAACCCCCTTTGTATATATCCTGATTTTCCCATTTGGTAGGATATCCGGTACCGGGTTTGGTCTCCACATTATTCCACCACATATATTCGGCTCCTTTTCTGTCGGTCCAAATGTTTTTACAGGCAATTGAACAGGTATGGCATCCGATACACTTATCTAAGTGAAATACCATTGAAATTTGAGAACGTACATCCATATCTCTATTTGTTTGTTTTTACTGTATTTTTATTAATAAGTGACCAAAATATTTAAAGCGTCTTTGAGTACTTATAGTTATTTGCCATGATTAATAATTAATTTAGATAGTTTATAATTTTAGTGCACTTTAGGCACTTATCTACCATTCTAATTTATTCATTTTTTGAATTACTACGTGGGTATCCCTATTAACCGCAGTAGGACCCCAGTAGTTGAAATGGAACGTAAACTGTCCATAACCTCCAGCTAACAAATTGGGTTTAAGGTGAACTCTGGTAATACTGTTATTAGAACCGCCTCTATTTCCATTTCTCAATTGAGATTTAGGGATACTAATGGTTCTTTCAACAGTGTGATAAACAATACAGACTCCTTTGGGAATTCTTGAACTTACTACTGCTCTTGTACAATACACCCCATTATCATTGTGTACCTCCACCCAATCGTTGTCCTTAATATCCATTTCTTTGGCATCCGCCTCACTTATCCAACAGGGTTCCATGCCCCTTGATAGGGTTAGCATTCTATGATTATCCATGTACGTGGAATGAATATGCCATTTACCATGGGGGGTTAAGCAGTTTAATGCTCTAGCCATACCTTCCCCTTTTAGGGTTTCTTTTAGGTCACCGTATACCTCGGGGCTTGGTGATGGCTTATAGGTTGGCAAATGTTCACCATAAGCGATATACATTTCATGGTCTAAATAGAAATGCTGTCTTCCTGTAAGTGTTCTCCAGGGAATTAATCGTTCTATATTGTAGGTGTAGGCTGAATATGCTCTCCCTTCGTTCATTAATCCTGACCAAACCGGAGAAGTTAGGTATCTCCTTGGTTGTGCTTGCAAATCCTTGTAATCTAATCTAAAGTCTTCACTTCCTTTTGCCAGATCCACCAATGGCATTCCAGATTTTTTCTCCATACTTTCGTACGCCTTAACGGTAAGTTTGCCATTGGTCAAAGAAGATAGGTGCAGTACGGCGTTCGCTGCTTCGGTATCTTCCGTTAAGGAGGGATACTTTTTATCCCCTATTTTAACGGTAGGGAAATGGTTGGAATCAATCATCTCATCGTACTCTTCAGCACAGAAGTAATGATTGCCATGTGCTCCTAATCCTTTGGTTTTGACATTTTCTCCCAATGCACAGAATTTTTCATAGATCTTGGGATAATCCCTATGTACAATTGAAATGTTGTGCATGGTTTTTCCGGGAATTGCCTCGCATTCACCATGATACCAATCTTTAATGTCCTTTTGTGAAACTTCACCTTTAGAGTCGTGGGAAAGTGCCGTTGCAACAATATCAACCTGTGTTTCGGGAATGTATTTTTCTGAAAGCTCGCTAGTCTTTTTAGCAATGGCCTTGAATATTTCCCAATCCGATTTGGATTCCCAAACTGGTGCAATGGCTTGCGATAGTGGATGAATAAAAGAATGCAAATCTGTACTGTTCAAATCGGCTTTTTCATACCATGATGCAGCGGGTAAAACAATATCTGAATACAATGCTGATGAATCCATTCGGAAGTTAAGATCCACTACAAGGTCCATTTTACCTGTAGGTGCAACATCGTGCCATTTTACTTCTTCTGTTTTTTCTTCGTCATAATCCTTTGCAATTGCATTTGAAGTGGTTCCCAAATAATGCTTTAAAGCAAACTCAGTACCTTTCATGCTTCCAGAAATCGCATTCCCTCTCCATATATACCAGGTTCTCGGGAAATTAAATTCATTTTCAGGATCGCCAACGGCGTATCCTAATTCTTTGCTTTTAAGTTTTTCAAGCACATGATTTTTGATATCCTCATCCGTTTTTGCCCCTTCGGATACTGCTTGTTTACTTAACTCTAAAGTGTTTTGATCAAATTGAGGGAAGAAAGGCATCCATCCCATTCTTACGGCCTTAAAGATATGATCCGCATGATGTCCAGCTGTCATATCATTCTCTGGAACTGTATTATATCTAGAGGAATGTCCGTCATATCTATATTGGCAGGTATTGATATAATGCCAAATAGGTGCCTGCTGTAACCTTGGTGGCCCTTGCCAATCATTTGCAAAAGCTATGGAACCCCATGAATCTGAAGGTGCTAATTTTTCTTGACCTACATAGTGGTTCATACCTCCACCATTTTTACCAACACATCCGGTTAGCATCAACGCCATTATCCCTGAACGATATATTAAATTATTATGATACCAGTGATTGATTCCGGCACCAATTATAATCATACATTTTCCTTCGGTAATTTCGGCCGTATTAGCCCATTCTCTCGCAAAAGAGATTACTGTTTTAGCATCAATACCCGTAAATATTTCTTGCCATGCAGGTGTATAGGCCTGGTCTTTTTCATCATAATCTTTAGGATAATCCCCATCAAGACCTCTGCTGACACCATATTGGGCCATGGTCAGGTCATAGACCGTGGTTACTAATCTTTCACCATCAACAGTTTGGATTTTTTTAATCGGGACATTTCTTAAAGCTTTATTGTCTAGGCCAAATTCTGTGAATTCTACTTGGGCAATAGCATCACGAGAATCTAAAAGACTTAAAACAGGATCATAGGTTCTATCTGTTTCCCCATCTTCATACTTCATGTTCCATTTTCCTTTTTCTTCCTGCCATCTATATCCGGAACTTCCTTTTGGAATTACAAAGTCACCACTTTTTGAGTCGATATTTACAAATTTCCAATCTCCTTGATCAATATTCTTATGTTCTTCCAATTGATTGGCACGCAACAATCTCCCCGAAGAGTAATGGTCTCCTTCATCTTTTAATACGACTAAATATGGACTATCTGTATAGCGTTTGGTATATTCAATAAAGTAAGGGGTTTTCTTTTTATGATGAAACTCTTGTAAGATGACATGGGTAACCGCCATCCAAAATGCTCCATCGCTACCGGCATGTACAGGCACCCATTGATCGGCATATTTTGCAACCTGGTTAAAATCTGGTGCGAAGACTACTGCTTTTGTTCCATTATGTCTTGATTCTGCAAAAAAGTGACAATCCGGAGTCCGGGTCATATTTAGGTTAGCACCCATCACGGCGACCATTTTCGCATTATACCAATCTGCACTTTCGCAAACATCGGTTTGTTCTCCCCAAACTTCAGGGAACGCATTGGGCAAATCGCAATACCAATCGTAAAAACTTAAATTAACACCACCGAACAATTGCAAAAATCTTGAACCCGCGGCATAACTAAGCATGGACATTGCAGGAATGGGGGAAAATCCCACAACTCTGTCCGGTCCGTATTTTTTTGCCGTATAGATATTGGCAACGGCCATGATTTCCAGAACTTCATCCCAATGAACTCTCCTGAATCCACCTTTACCTCTTGCTTTTTGATATCTTTCCCTCGCTACTTTATCATTTTGCAGGTTTTCCCAAGCTTTTAAAGGATCGCCCGCTTTTTCTTTTTCAGCTCTATAGGCGTCAATTAAGGCACCGCGTATTAAAGGGTATTTTATTCTTAAAGGACTGTACAAATACCAGGAAAAGGAGATGCCTCTTTGGCATCCACGTGGCTCGTAAGGAGGCAATTTGTTCTCTAGTAACGGATAATCCAATTGCTGGGTTTCCCAAACAACTATACCTTCTTTAACATGAATTTGCCAAGAACAGCCCCCTGTACAATTTACACCGTGGGTACTTCTGACAATTCTATCGTGCTGAAAACGATTTTTGTAAAATTCTTCCCATTTACGTGTTTGAGGAGAAATAATATCTTCTATCCAACTCATAGTATCAGTTTAATTATATACTGTTATATTTTAGTTACGCGACTCAATCTGTCTTTCGTAAATTCTTTTGTTCACACTCTCCTTTTTTCGATTATACCACAGCAAAGGAAAAACACCCATTAAGATGGCGGCACCTACAACACCCCATATTAAAAGAACGTTATTATACGAAGGGGAATGGCTTTGATAATAACGTTGTTCGCTTGCTTCTTTCAAGAACGCCGCAAGTTGTACCGCTTCTTCTTGTGTTATTGTGTGGTCTTGATACGAACTTTTCATTTGGGGAAAAGGAAGTCCGGTGATCATACCTTCAACACCTGCTTTTCCAAGTCTTTCGTATACATCCGTTAAATCCGCTGCCAATTCCCCACCGGCAATAAATCTATCTTTTTTAACGTGGTGGCAAGAGATGCACGAAGGCCCTCCATTCTCGAATCTTTGTTCGCCTGAAAACAAATTCTGACCTATTGCGATATCTTCTTCGGAAGGTTCAAAAGGCACCTCGACTTCTGCCACTGTTTCAACGGCAGCTACATCCGATTTTGCCGGACTCTTACTTTTTATATATTCAAAAACCGTATTTATTTCAACATCGGATAACAACTGATCGGGCATTATTACCTTATTATACTCTTCGAATATTTTTACCGCCTCGGTGTCTCCACTATTAATTAAAGTTTGCGATGATTTTACAAAATTGGTAAACCATTCTTTAGTGCGCTTATCATGTATATTGGCCAGTCCAGGACCTATCAGTTTCCTGGCGGTTGTAGTATGACAGGCGGCACAGGTAGATTTAAAAAGGCTTTCGCCGTCTTGCGCTATTGAGAGCATACTTAGCGTTAAAAAGAAGGCTAATAAAATTGAAGTTGAAGTTGAAGTAGTACGACTCATCGCTATGACAGATTTATATACGCAATAAATTTAACGATTCCTTAGTAATTAAAAGTGGGTTTTGTCAAAATCCAAATTATTTATATTAATTATAAATAATAAAAGGTCTTTTCATCCTATATTATTGGCGTATTAGGATAAAAATCCCTTAAAAAAATTATCAAAGTTTCAATTCTGAATGCCATTAAATTGGTTGTCTAAAGATAATTTTAAATTCAATATTTTTTGGTTTCAACCATTTTAGTCTAAATTTTTATTAATCTAACCCGTTGTGCATTTTAAATAATGCTGATTTTTATGTTGTTGATATTTCTGTTGAATACCGTTTTATTGATATACTGTACGATTGTGAGTGCCGATATTTTAGAGAGTATCCTTGTTTTAAACCCTTCAAAGGACTTGGCATAGTTTCTTCTTATCATGAACTGGTCGCAAAGTTGGGGAAAAAGGATCTCTATCCTCTTTCTTGATTTTCTATAAATATGAGGGTTGTTCCCTATAGTTCTTTTGATTTTTACGCATAGGTGTGTCCAACCTGATCTTAAGGGTCTCAAATAAGTCCAACTGATATTCCGCTGACAGATAACCTTTGTCCTCAATGAGCGTACAGTCTTTGAGCTGGGCTTTTATATCTTTGAGATAGTGTATATCATGTACGGATACCGGACTTATATCCAGACTGTGAAAAAACCCTGATACCGAGCAGTTTGTAACCGTAATAATGTGTGGCCTGTGAAGCAAAATACCCCTTATTGGGTGCGCTGTAAATAGCATTTCGACATATCTTGCTCCGATTGCTCCTTGATAATCTGCATACCTCAAGAGGCATACTATCTATAATGAATTGGTTTTCATTTTTATTGAGGGAATTCGATAGTTTCACCCTTATTTGTTCAAGCTAGGGAAAGAGTCTTCGACGTCTACGGTTATACACACTGCGTTCAATGACAGAGGATAGTTCTGGGGGCAATTTCCTGAATAGATTACATTCACTATCTATTCCCAAGTACTCCGATATAAAGTTGATAGAGACAACCTCAATGTCCGACAGCATTGGTTTGCGCCTTTAATAGGGCAGCAGGGTTTCTTTTGATATTTGTTGAGTACTTTCAATATTATCTCATAATTTGCTTTAAAGTTGTGCATAAACGATTGATTTGTCATTACTTCAATTTACTGCTATTTAGCAGTTTGCACAACTTCTTTTATTCTAAATCATAATGCACAACAGGTTATATAAATAAAAGATAAAAAAGTCTTTATATGTAATGGGATTTATGTATTTTGCCGCCAACAACGAGTTAACCTCTTTTTTAGAACCGTATATGTTAAATTTAGAAAAGATAATTGTTGGTAAACAATTGCTATAGTATGGTTATTCAGAATCTTAAACCAGAAGATCAATTATCTCCAAAATCGGTTCTGGTTTGGCGGGTAGTCCAAACTTTAGTTTGGTTAATTGGGGTGGTAATTATTTTCAATTTAATTTTTTATCCCTCTCTTGGCATTCATCTATTTTGGAATATATTGATTCCGATTGCGCCCTTATTGTTGGTTGTTGCGACCGGATTGTGGAGAAATATATGCCCAATGGCATCAACTGCATTGTTTCCAAGGCATGTGGGATTATCAAAAAGAAAGAAGTTAACCCTAGCAGAAACAGGGAAATTGAATCTGATTGGCGTAATTGCCTTATTTGTTCTTGTTCCTTTACGCCATGCTATTTTCGATTTGAATGGATGGGCCACAGCATTGTTAATACTGTCATTAGGGTTCCTCGCTGTTATCGCTGGCTTACGTTATGAATGGAAAAGTGCCTGGTGTTCAGGTCTATGTCCGATTCATCCGGTGGAAAAGCTTTATGGGCTAAAAAATAAGCTAAAACTGCCCAATGCCCATTGTGACCAATGCCACCGCTGTTTGGCTCCGTGTCCCGACAAAACTCCCGGTATTCATCCGCTGTCATCAAAAAAAACAACCTCTCATAAAATAGCGGGATTTCTAACGGTCGGCGCGTTTCCCGGATTTGTCTGGGGATGGTTTCAGGTTCCTGACTACCGTGGAACAATAGGGATTGTTGAGTTTATCACCATTTACAAATTCCCTTTGTTAGGGCTTTTTGTAACAAGCATTTTATTCTTGGTTTTAAAAAGGTTTATACAAGAGAGAATCTTAATAACCATTTTTTCCGCTGCTGCTGTTTCCTGTTATTATTGGTTCAGGTTACCAGCCTTGTTCGGATGGGGCCTTTTCCCAGGAGATGGCATGCTTGTTGATTTAACTGGAGCACTACCCGAATGGGCTATAACTGTCATGGTCGTAGTACTGACATTTTTCTTTTTTTGGTGGCTTGTATTTAGTAAACAACGCAAGATCAGTTGGGTAATTAGACCTGCTTATGCTGCTGATGGAATAAATTTGGGGAAATATATGTACAATAAAAATAAAGGATGAAATCCAATACCATTAAGATAGGGGTCATTATCGGATAGTCATTACTCCTCGAAAGCATCAAAATCCTTTAAAGATAGTACCGTTCCAGAATTTTTAATTTCATCAGCCCATTGAAGAATGGTCTTATCCCTAAAATCTTCCAGAATTTTTTCTTTAAATGGCGACACGGTAAAATGTACCGGACAAGGGTTTTCATCACCGCATTTTGACAATCCTAAAAAACATTGGTTAAATTTTTCCGTGCCATCTATGCTCCTTATAATATCCCAAACCGATTTTTCTTTATTTTTTTTATTCAAAAAAAATCCGCCATTTGGACCTTTCGTTGAAGATACCAGTCTACTCCTGGTCAATTGTTGTAATAATTTAGCCAAAAAAGGTTGAGGGGTGTCTAGGTCTTCTGCTATTTTCTTTACTCCAATTTTTTTGGTTTCATCAGCATGTAAAACTAAATAAAGCATTGAACGAATGGCATATTTGCAGGCATTTGATAACATATAATTCTTTTTGCCTCAAATATACTAAAAGATATTCTTGTCTTTTACTTATATTGGATTCTTTAGATATGTCTGAAAAATAGAGTGTTCCATGAAATTACAGATAAGTTTTTGCCCCATCTGTTATCTTATTGAAGTGGTTTAAACTTTTTTCTTCATTTTAGTTTTGATTTTTTTGAGGGCTATT
>CAZEUV010000048.1:0-18097 GCA_964515285.1 uncultured Maribacter sp.
TTCGAATTTTACGTTAATCAATTGTAAACCAACAGTATTCAAAAGATATGAAAACTCGAATTACACTATTATTCCTTCTTCCCGTTATAATGCTTATGGGCTGTTCAACCGATTCTGAAGGTACTGACAACCAAGATCCGGCACCAACGGGAATGTACTACCCGCCAAACGATGCCAACACTTGGGAAACCGTTTCTGCAGGTCAGCTAGAATGGAACGAAAACAAAGTTCAAGATCTCTACGATTATCTTCAACTAAAAAAATCAAAGGGTTTTATTGTTCTAAAGGATGGAAGAATCGTACTCGAAAAATATTTTAACGGACATACTAAAAATAAAAACTGGATCTGGTTTTCGGCAGCAAAAAGCTTGACCGCAACCGTTGTAGGAATTGCACAAGATGAGGGAAAGCTTGATATCAACAACAAAACATCAGATTATCTTGGAACGGACTGGAGCACCCTGACCCCTACCCAACAAGATCAAATTAAAGTAAGGCACCATTTAAGTATGTCTACCGGATTGAAGGACAATGTAGGTGATTTTGTACCATGGTCGTGCACTTTGCCCATTTGCATGGAGTATTCCACAGATGCTGGCAGTCGTTGGGCCTATCATCAAGGCGCATTCACCCTACTACAGGCTATAGTAACAAATAGTACAGAAAAACCTTTTGTCAGCTATTACAATGAGAAACTTCGAGATAAAATTGGCATGAACGGAACATGGAACCCTCTAGGCTTTCTAAACCTATATTCAAGTACTACCAGAAGTATGGCAAGATTCGGTTTATTGATTCAAAATAAGGGCGTTTGGAACGAGCAGACCATTGTCAGTGAAGCATACTACACCGAAATGACCAATACCTCACAAAACTTAAACCCATCGTATGGTTACCTATGGTGGCTCAACGGAAAAGAGAACTATATGGGCACTTCTTCACAAGAAGTCGTTCAAGGTTCTTTAGTACCCAATGCACCTGACGATATGTTCGTCGCCCTGGGTGCCAATGATCAAAAGATCTACGTTGTTCCGAGTAAAGGTCTGGTTATTGTTCGCTGCGGAGAAAGTGCCGGAGCAGAACAATTGGGACTTTCAAGTTTCGACAACGAATTATGGGGCAAAATCAATCAGGTAATCGAATAAAAAATTTCTTGAAACTGACTTACCCGAGGCCCGCTTGAACCGCACTGGCCGGAGCGAGCAAGCCATAGTGGTGTTTCGCTCCCCCCCGACAGTTCGGGGTCATTTTGGCCTTAAGGCCAAAAATCGAAATTTCGTATTTAACCTCACCCGAAACTGCAAAAAAAAGCAGTTCCGACCTCTCCCAAGGAGAGGTAAATCAAAAAGAATTCTATGTATCGGTATTGAAAAAAGAATCTACAAACTCGTGTTTGTTAAAGACCTGCAAATCTTCAAGGCCTTCACCTATGCCAATATACCTAACGGGTATTTGAAACTGATCTGATATACCAATAACAACGCCACCCTTTGCCGTGCCATCTAACTTGGTAACAGCCAAAGAAGTCACCTCGGTCGCCTTGGTAAACTGCTTGGCCTGCTCAAAGGCATTCTGCCCTGTAGAGCCATCCAAAACCAAAAGCACGTCATGCGGAGTATCATCCACTACTTTTTGCATGACCTTTTTTATCTTGCTCAATTCGTTCATAAGGTTCACCTTGTTGTGCAATCGACCAGCTGTATCTATAATCACTACATCGGCATTTTGGCTAACTGCCGAACTTAGGGTATCGAAAGCAACCGAGGCAGGATCACTACCCATTTTTTGTTTTACCATCGGCACATCTACGCGATCGGCCCATACCTGTAATTGATCTATGGCAGCGGCTCTAAAGGTATCTGCTGCACCCAAAACGACCTTGAGACCCATCTTTTTAAACTGGTAGGCCATTTTACCAATGGTCGTCGTTTTACCAACGCCGTTCACACCGACCACCATAATCACATAAGGCTTTTTGTCAGTAGGAATACTGTATTCGGTTTCTTCGCCCACATGTGTCTCCGATAAAAGTCCGGCAATCTCTTCGCGCAAGATCTTATTGAGCTCATCGACACCCACATATTTGTCTTTTGATACCCTAACCTCTATACGGTCGATTATTTTTAAGGTAGTATCAACACCTACGTCAGAAGACACAAGTACTTCTTCCAAATTATCCAATACATCATCGTCGACCTTTGATTTGCCCGCTACGGCCTTGGTCATTTTCGAAAAGAAACTGGTTTTGGTCTTTTCCAATCCCTTATCGAGCGTTTCTTTTTTCTTTGATGAAAATATATTTTTAAATAAACTCATAGTGTTCAAAGATATAGAACTCAACGCTATTTTTAGAATCATTAATAATGATAGGTAGAACCTTTGATCCAAATAGTCGTCATAGCGTCCTTCCTTATAAAACAAAAAGCCCCTTTCGTTTGAAAGGGGCCTTAAAACCAATTTTGGTGGTTTGTTATTTTTTCGCTATCCACTCGTTCACCAACTCAGGTGACATTACCGATTCTACAAAAGTATAGGCACCACTTTTTGGCGACTTTACCATTTTTATAGCTTTGGTCAATCTTTTAGAACTTGTCTGTAAACTTGCTACGGTCTTCTTTGCCATGACGTGAATTGTTTATTTTTCCAATTCCCTCGAAGGAGGAAATCTAAATTATTTAATTTCTTTGTGTAGGGTCATCCTTTTTAAAATAGGATTGAATTTTTTTATCTCAATCCTTTCAGGAGTGTTCTTCTTGTTTTTCGTAGTAATGTAACGAGAAGTACCTGGTTTACCAGAATCTTTATGCTCTGTACATTCTAAAATAACCTGAATTCTATTTCCTTTTTTTGCCATTGTAATCTAAATTTTCAAGATTATTTCAATATCCCTTTTGCCTTCGCATCTTTCAAAACGGCCGAAATACCTTTTTTGTTGATTATTTTCAACGCTTTGGCCGAAACCTTTAAAGTAATCCAACGGTCTTCTTCTGGAATATAAAAACGTTTTTTCGAAAGATTGACATTAAATCTTCTTCTGGTCTTATTAACCGAGAAGGAAACATTGTTTCCAAACATCGTTCTTTTACCCGTAATTTCACAAACTTTTGACATTTTGCCTATATTTTTAACAGGATGCAAATTTATATCATTTTTACTGGACAGGCAAAATTCTACTTCAGAATTTTAAAATTTCTTTTTGCAGCAATTCAAAGGCCTTGTTTACCGTTTTTTGAACGATTCTTTCTCTATGGTTGCCCATCTTGAATTTTTTCGCATACGCACCAAACGGTGATGCTATGGCGATAAAGACCGTACCGATATCGGCATCCGAATCTCCTTTGCTCGGCCCTGCATTACCCGTTGTGGCTATGGCGAAATCTGTTTTTAATAATTTCTTTACGTTTTCGGCCATTGCCTTGGCCACCTCGCCGCTTACCACTGAGTGCGTATCGATCAATTCTTTTGAGACTTTTAGTACCTCTATTTTGGTCTCGGTGGCATAACTGACCACACTGCCCTTGAAATAAGCGGAAGCCCCTGGTAGTGACGTGATTCGCTGGGCAACACGACCACCTGTACAACTCTCTGCAATTGCCAAAGTGAATTTCTTTGCCGTTAACAAGCGAGCGACAACCTCCTCTAAAGTCTCATCATCTTCAATGCCGTAAATAATATCACCGATCAGGGTGCGCAGCTTTTTTGATTCGTCTTCTATGGCATGGGTAATCGATTCTTTATCTTGGCCTTTGGCCGTCAAACGCAAACGCACTTTACCCAAATTGGGCAGATAGGCTAATTTGATAAAAGAAGGTAAGGCATCTTCCCAATCCTCTATTTTCTCGGCAAGGGCACTTTCGCCAAGGCCGTAAGTAATCACTGTTTTATGTAGAATATGCGGCCGTTCAAACTCCGCCACAATTTTTGGTATGACCAGATCGGTCATCAAATTTTTCATTTCAAAGGGCACCCCCGGAAGCGATATAAAAACAGCTCCCTTATCTTTTATCCACATGCCCGGCGCGGTACCATAGGCATTATGAAGCACTTCTGCCCTTGAGGGCACCAAGGCCTGTTTTCTATTGAGGTCAGAGATAGGTGCTGTAGTAATGAATTTTTTGAACAGTTCTTCAACGTGCTTCAATACAGCATCGTTCTGTACCAAAACATCATCAAAATATTCACAAAAGGTATGTTTGGTAATATCGTCTTTGGTTGGGCCCAAGCCACCGGTTACGATAATAATATCAGTGCGGCCCTTTGCGTCTTCCAATGCTTGTAGAATGTGTTCTCTATCATCTTGAACCGAAGTGATCTGATAGACGGAAATACCAATTTTATTAAGTTCTTTGGATATAAAAGTGGAGTTGGTATCTACGATCTGTCCTATGAGAATCTCATCGCCAATGGTAATAATTTCTGCGAACATTACAAATTGAAATCATTTTTTAGTTCTGATACCACTTGAAAGATATCTTTTTTCAAACTGGGAAAAACCTTTTTGATTTCAGCCATATTTGCCTCGTTTTTTCCCAAGGTCTCAATTTCTAAAGCCGCCGCACGGGTCTGCTCCATACCCAACAGATCTACATTGGGCTTTATTTTATGGGCAAGTTGGTACACCTGTTCGTAATCCTCTTTTTCTAGGGCATCTTCTAAACGCTCTAAATCTAGGGGCACTTCTTCTAAAAAAACGGAAATTACGGAGTTGATGAAATCTTGGTCACCATCTGCCATCTCATTTATCTTATCTAAACTGTATATCATTACTTGATTTTAACCGAAAACAATTCCTGTCCTTCCAATATACCCGAAAGATAGTCATTTGCCTGTACTCTACCAACACCGGCAGGGGTGCCCGTAAAAATAACATCTCCTTTTTTTAGCATAAAAAACTTTGAAACATAGGAAATCAGTTCATCTATCTTCCACAACATCAGGGCTGTACTTCCTTTCTGAACTTCATTGCCATTCTTTAACAATGAAAAATTCAGGGCGTTCAAATCTTTGAAATTCGACTTTGGCAACCATTTTCCTATTACGGCTGCACCATCAAAACCCTTTGCTTTTTCCCAAGGAAGACCTTTTTTCTTTAATTTCGCCTGCAAATCCCTTGCCGTAAAATCAATACCCAAACCTATTTCATCATAATATTTATGGGCGAATCTTTCATCAATGTGTTTACCCACCTTTTTGATCTTTACCAATACTTCTACCTCATAGTGAATGTCATTTGAAAAATCAGGAATAAAAAAATCTTGTTCTTTGGGCAGCACGGCAGAATCCGGTTTGATAAAAACCACGGGGTCTTCAGGTCGCTCGTTACCAAGCTCTTTGATATGATCTGTGTAATTTCTACCGATACAAATTATTTTCATTTTCGGAATTTAATGGGTTTCTGACTTCGACTGCGCTCAGTCTGACAACTGACTACTGACTTCGGCTACGCTCAGTCTACGTTTACTGTTTACTGTTCACTGTTCACTGTTCACTGTTCACTAATCTAATCTTTTTCAAATCCAACTGCCATCACCTTCTCAATTTACTCTTTTCTTAGTTTCAAACTCACCGCAGGAATGAAGTTTTCTGAATCGTTTTTAGAGCGAACGGTAAAGTCGGTCCATTCTCCCATACCATAGACCATTACCTTATAGTTTTGGTTTTGGGTATAGATGCCCCTAAAGGTAGGCGCAAAACGATCTTCGACCACAGGTTTGTTCGTCAACGGATGGGTGCTGGTGCGTTTATACCAGTTGTAGGGCACAAAAAGCCATTCGAGTCCGATATAAATTCCCTCTCTGGGTATTTCTATATTGAAGGCAGACACATCCAACGAAACAAAATCCTTATCCATATCATGCTCTAGAACAATACTTTTTCGCAAAAGATCCCTCCCCGGTTTTTTAGTATCGCTATCAACATCATAAATACGAATACGGAATTTTGCCGATGCACGTTTAAAGTTTTCATTTTTCTTTAAGAATACGGTCAGTTTCTCAACATACTTTTTCTGCGCACCGATATTCGGAAAATACAGCGCCAAGACCCACGGGGTAGATGAAGATGAAAAACCACTGGTAAGGCTATAGCTGCTAATGGGATTCAAGACATCTGAATTGCCCAGTTTTTCAGAAACCACCACCTCATCCAAAGCAAAAGATTCTTCTACCATATAAAACCGTTTTGCATCATGTATGTGCTGAGCGGTCACAATGGTATCTTTGTACCCAAGCGAAGAGATGTGTACTTGTTTTTCTAAATAGGGTGTGGGCAGATCCATAAAAAAATGGCCTTCCTCATCGGTCGATGTTCCTTTTAGGGTATTCAAAAAACTAAGATTTACATAGGGAATGGGCTCTTTGGTCTTAAGATCAAAAACCTTGCCTTCAAAAAGAATTTCCTGTGCTTGCAACTGCAAGACAGCAAATAGGGAGAACAGAATGTACCGCATTTAACCTAACTTATTATTTAACTTGCTCAACTTGATCTGGGTCAATACTTTTTTGGTGTACAACGGAAAATCGGCATTCAAGATCCAACTAAAATACCCAGGTTCTTTTTCCAACACATCGTGTACCTTTTTACCTTTATGCTTTCCGAAGGAAAACATCTCTTCATCATCATCATCCCAAATAATAAAGCCCGCATAATCTACAGTACGTTTATGAGATGAGAATTCAGCCAGTTTTTTAATGTCGTTTTCCAAATCAGGATAGCGGTCCAATTGAGAAAGCAGTACCTCATAGGTGGCCTTGGTATCGGCCTCGGCACTATGGGCATCGGTCAAATCTTTATCGCAATAGAATTTATATGCTGCTTCTAAGGTTCGTTTTTCCATTTTATGAAAGATGGTCTGCACATCTACCGCAGCCATATTTTTCATGTCAAAATCAATTTCGGCACGAAGCATTTCCTCTGCCAAAAGGGGAATATCAAAACGGTCCGAATTAAAACCACCTAGATCGCATCCCCTTATCAGCTCGTAAATTTCTTTTGACAGCTCTTTAAAGGCGGGTTCGGTTGCCACTTTTTCATTTGTAATACCATGAATGGCAATCACCTCATCAGGAATACGGACTTCTGGATTTACCAACCACGTCTTACTTTCTTTGTTTCCGTTGGGAAAAATTTTGAGTACGGATATTTCAACGATCCGATCCTTGGCCACATTGGTACCCGTCGTCTCTAAATCAAAAAAACAGATGGGTCGAGTCAGCTTTAATTCCATACTTTGCAATTGTTTGTACAAACATAGCTTTTAGAAAAATGATATTGCTATCGTTGTTGTGTATGATTTCGTTACTTGTTTAGGTTACAAAATTAGTAAATAAGAAACCAACTGGCTGAAAATCCGCAGGATTTTCCAAGCATAAAACTGTCAAGCAATGAACTATACACGGCTTACCTGCTGGCTTTATTCCCTCAGTTGTTTTAACCTGTTAATCGCATTTTGATTTTGAGCATTTAACCCCAATGATTTTTTAAAATTCTCTATTGCTTTTTCCTTATTTTCTATGAATAAATATGCCTCGGCTAAACTATCAAAAAGATTTGCTGAATTTGGATAAAGTTTTGTTGCCAACAAAAAAATGTTTATTCCTTGTTCCGATGTATTTGGGTTGAAAACGAGTTGTAGTCCAAGTGTGTTAAGGTTAACTTCCGGAATTTCCATCATAGGGTTCTCTTTTTTGGTTGAAACATATAAGTCGTAAAGACTATTATAGTCTTGTTTCAAGGCTAATTCATTAAAATCTTCGAAAGTGAGCCTCTGACTATTGGCTTTTTTAGCCTGTTTAGTCAAAATACTATTTTTTATTCCATTATCGAGAGGATTGTTTTCAATAAATTTTAATGCACTTTCATCATTTTTTAAATAGGCGTTTAAAAAGTTCAAAGTGTAAACTGAAACCCATTTATAGGATTCCATAATTTCAGAATCGTTTTTGTCCTGTCTTTTATCTCTTTGTTGGAAAAGAACGCCTATCGTACTAAAATAAGAATGTGTTAGATTATGGAATTTTAATTTGTATACGTTACTATTTGTTATGCTGTCGTATAATTGGAATTTTGAATTTAGCTTGAAATCAATATTGTCTTCTTTGAGAACTTCATTAGGTATATCTTTCTGAGCCATATGAATATATGGAATATCTATTTTTTTTGGTTCGAAAAACGGTGATTTTTTTAATAACTTGTATTGATATCTTTCTGTACCATCAAGGCTAACAACTGCGCTTATTTTGTCATTTCGTGTTTGAGCAAGTACGTTTGACAAACCCCCAAAGCTGAAACCTATAGTTGCAATTTTGTTAGAATTGGTAGTTGGAAACTTTGAAACCTCTTTTATTAAGAATTCCACATCTCTGGCTTGAGTTTCCATTTCCTTTGCATTATTTCCGCCAAACCAACGAGTATCAGTTCCTCGGCTTGGGCTTGATATTACAATATATCCGTGACTAGCCAAATATTCACAAAGCGCAAAATTTTCTATTGAAGAAGCTTGATAACTTGGTGCGTAGACAATTACAGGAAATTTGTCATCAGCAAATTCCAATCCAAGGTAGGCTGTTGTTTTTTCTTTAAGATGACCTTGATTATCAGGTGTGTTGGCATAATAAAACCAATTCAAAATTTGTTCATTTGGCAGGTATTCCCATTCCTCTTCTTCTTTTAAAATTTCTAAATAATCTAAAACTTTTAATTGTTCTTTGCCATCTATATTTTGTTGAGAAGGAAACCAAATACTTGTCGGAATTGGTCTTGGGATTTTTTGATTATTATAATCGTAAATTCTACTGTAAGTTCTCGTGCTGTCAAAAATAATATAATGTTTAAATCCTACGCTATAATTTCCGAAATTTAGGTCAATTTTCTTTAATGAAGTTTGTCCATTGGATATTGTGGTTAATAGAATAACGGTTATCAATATTGTCAATCGCATTATTTTGACATTAGTGTTCATTATTAAAGATGCTATAGTTTGGTGATTGTTATAAATGTTTTTTCAGCTTACAGGCAACTCATTTCGTACTTAACCAAATTTTGGAAATATCGTCTAAAATGATGCTATTTGGACTTCGAAAACAGCCATGGCAATAGGTCTGGTTCAGCAAAGGCATTTTCCCAACTGTTGTGATTTACCCCTTCATAGATAGTAAACTTCACATGGGCACCAACTTTTTTCAATGCATCTACCATTCTTAGAGAGTGCTGGTAATCTACGACTACATCGGCATCGCCATGAAAGACCCACCAATCGGTTTTGGTCAATTTAGAAGCGGTATCAGGGTGTGCACCGCCACAAATGGTAAAAGCGGCAGCAAAAGTCTCAGGGTCTCTGCGCACGATTTCAAAGGTGCCCATACCGCCCATTGAAAGTCCGCCCACATAAATCCGGTTTTTATCTACCTTATATTCCTGCTTTAATTGCTTCACCAGTTTCAATAATGTTGCCATCGCTTGTGTGGGTTTTCCCTTCTCTTTAAAATCAAAAGTAAACGCCTTGTCCGACACCTTTTTGTCTACATTGCTCCAATAACTATTTTTCGGACATTGGGGAAAGACCACAATGGCAGGATAATCCTCCATTATCTCTTTATTTAGAAACAAATCGGCGCCATGTGTAAGCTGTACTTGGTTGTCATCACCGCGCTCTCCCGCACCGTGCAACATCAATAGCATCGGATACTTTTTATTAACATCATACTCTTTGGGAAGTAATATGCGATAGGGCATGGTATGCCCATTCTTACTAAAAACTTCTTGTTTATAGGCCGATACATCTTGAGCCGATGTTTTTAAAGTAATCATAGCCAGTATAATAAAGACAAAAATAGGAGCTGTTTTCATTTTAATTCTGTAAAAGAATGGTTATTGACAATATCACTATACCTCTCGATTCACATCCCAGGCCTCTAGGTAATCGGCGACCGCTTTGGCGAACATACTGCCCAAGGCACCGTTGACCACACGATGGTCATAACTATGGGAGATATACATTTTACTGCGTATACCGATAAAATCGCCTTCGTTGGTCTCAATGACCGCTGGCACTTTTCGAATAGCGCCGAGGGCCAAAATTCCCACCTGAGGTTGGTTAATAATCGGTGTACCAAAAACGCTGCCGAAAGTACCAACATTGGTTACGGTATAGGTGCCGTCTTGAATCTCGTCTGGTTTTAGCTTATTCGCTCGTGCCCTAAAGGCAAGGTCGTTGATTACTTTGGCCATACCCACCAAATTCAATTGGTCGGCGTTCTTTATTACCGGTACAATTAGGTTGCCATCGGGTAATGCCGCCGCCATACCTATATTGATGTTCTTTTTCTTGATTACCGTATCACCATCGACCGAAACATTCATCATGGGGTACTTTTTCAAAGCCTTTGCCACGGCTTCCATAAAGATTGGCGTGAAGGTCAATTTCTCTCCTTCGTTTCTCTCAAAAGCATCCTTGTTTTTATTGCGCCACGTTACTATATTGGTTACGTCAACCTCTATAAAACTTTGTACATGTGCCGAAGTAGAAACACTATTGACCATATGCTTGGCCACCAATTTTCCCATACGGGTCATTTCAATCACCTCATCGGCACCGGAGTACTGAACCCTTGAAACCTGTTGTGCCGCCTCAGCAGCAACAACTTTTTTAGGGGCAATAGAAACTTCTTTTGCTACGGTAACGGTTTCGTTCGTAATTGGAACGCTTACCGGTTCACCATTCTCAACAAAGGCCAAAATATCTTTCTTAGTAACTCTGCCTTCTTTACCCGTACCCTTTATCAAATCTAAAACAGCAATCGAAATACCTTCTTGCTTGGCGATATTTTTCACCAATGGCGAGTAAAACCGTTCGGTACTACTATACTCTTGAACTGGGGCGGTTATCGTTTCTTTGGCAACTGCCACTGTTTTTTCCAAAACTTCAGCGGTCTCTTCTTCTATCGCTGTTTTTTGTTCCTCTACCTCAGCTACCTCTTCATCACCATCAATTTCAATTATTGCAACGGTCTGCCCTACTTTGATAACATCATCAACATTAAAAAGTCTTTCTACCAAAACACCATCTACCTCGCTGGGTACTTCAGAGTCTACCTTATCGGTGGCGATTTCAAAAATGGGCTCGTCCATCTCAATGGTATCGCCTACTTCTTTCAACCAGGCCGTCAATGTTGCTTCTGCAACACTCTCACCCATTCGCGGTAATTTCAATTCGAATTTTGACATATTGTTATTCAGACTACTGTTTTACACTTATTTTTTACAAAAATAATAAAAATATCGCCTCATCATTACATTTACCGTATTCTCAAAAAGAGTCTAACTTACTTTGAACGAGCCTTCAAACGGAATTCTATTCAGAATACTCCGCCCTAGCGTTATCTCATCGGCATACTCTAGTTCATCGCCTACGGCGATACCTCTTGCTATGGTAGTGGTACTTATGTCAAGGCCTTCTAACTGCTTATAAATATAAAAGTTGGTAGTGTCGCCCTCCATCGTAGAACTTAACGCAAAAATGAGTTCCTTTATTTTGCCTTTTTTTGCCTTGTTCACTAAAGATACAATAGTAAGGTCTTGTGGGCCTACACCTTCCATTGGCGATATTTTACCTCCCAATACATGGTACAGGCCTTTGAACTGACCTGTATTCTCAATGGCCATAACATCACGAACATCTTCCACAACACAGACCAAGGTCTCATCTCTTTTAGAATTGGCACAAATCTCACATAATGCCACATCAGAGATATTATGGCAACTCGAACAGAATTTGACTGTATTTCGAAGGGTCTCTAAAGAACTCGAAAGCCTTTGCGTCTGTTCGCTGGGCTGTTTTAACAAATGCAGTACCAACCGTAGTGCCGTTCGTTTACCGATGCCCGGCAATTGCGACATTTCATAAACTGCATTTTCCAATAGTTTTGAAGAAAAATCCATAAGTGCAAAGTTATACTATTTTTACTTTTTGTACTTTGCATTTGAAATCTCTTTCTATGACACCGACCCATATTCTATTTCTCATCGGCGGTTATTTTCTACTGCTGTTGTTGATTTCTTATTTTACAGGAAAAAACGACTCTAATGTTGACTTTTTTAAGGCAGGAAAATCATCACCTTGGTATTTAGTAGCCTTCGGTATGGTTGGTGCTTCGCTATCAGGAGTTACGTTTATCTCGGTTCCCGGTTGGGTGGCAGATTCAGAATTCAGTTATATGCAGGTGGTCTTTGGCTATTTTCTGGGGTATATGGTGACCGCATACCTGCTATTGCCCATTTATTACAAACAAAATGTCACCTCTATTTACGAGTATCTTGACAAACGTTTTGGTTTTGTAAGCTATAAGGTAGGCGCCGTTTCATTTTTTATCTCTCGGGTATTGGGTGCGGCATTTAGACTATTTCTAGTGGCCATTGTGCTACAGCAGTTTGTTTTTGATGCTTGGAACGTACCTTTTGAACTTACAGTTACCCTATCTATCTTGTTAATATGGATATACACTTTCAAAGGTGGTATAAAGACCATTGTATGGACCGATACCTTGCAAACCCTCTTCATGCTAGTCTCGGTAGGACTGTCTATTTATTTTATTTTGGGGAAATTGGACTGGAGTTTTACCGAATTTCTCTCTTCGACCGAATTCAAACAATACAACCAAGTCATTTTTGCTGATGATTTCTTTGAAAAACGTCATCTGCTTAAATCGTTTTTAGGCGGTATGTTCGTCACAATCTGCATGACTGGCCTCGATCAAGATATGATGCAAAAAAACCTTACCTGCAAGACCCTAAAAGATGCTCAAAAGAACATGGTCAGTTTTAGCGTGGTTCTTGTAGTAGTAACCTTTGTCTTTATGCTTTTGGGCGCACTACTCTATATTTACGCAGAAAAACACCAAATAGCGATGCCGATGATGGATGGCAAACCAAAATCGGACCTGCTCTTTCCTGAAATCGCATTGAACAGCGGTTTGGGCATGACCGTGGCCATAACTTTTATGCTAGGGCTTATCGCAGCGGCATACAGTAGTGCCGATAGCGCATTGACCTCATTGACCACTTCATTTTGTGTCGACTTTTTGGGCATTGGGAAAAAACCGGAAAACAGTCAGAAGAAAATCAGGAAACTTACCCATATAGGCATGAGCATATTACTTATCATCGTGGTAATCACCTTTAAATATGTTTTGAACAGTAATGTAATCGATGGCCTATTGACCGTGGCCTCATATACCTATGGTCCTTTATTAGGGCTTTTCACCTTCGGTATTTTTACCAAGCATCGCCTAAAAGACAAATATGTATGGATTGTGGCTCTTGTTGCAGTAGCAATCATCGTTATGCTGGGTGAAATACCCAGTGAAAATCTTGGGGGCTATGAATTCGGGTACGAACTTTTACCCTTAAACGGACTGCTGACCTTTATCGGTTTATGGTTAATACGTGATAAAAAAACGCCTACAGAGAAAATACCAGTTCGTTGAACTACAAAAACCATCGATAATCGATTTCTTTGACTGTGTTAAAGTTACATCAGAAAATTCGGATGCCTTATTTCTTGTAAATCAATATTGATTTGTAGCTAAAAGAACCAAGGTGCAGGCAACCTCGACCTCTATACCCTTGTCTTTAAGTATTCTATAGAATTCTGGGTTTTCCGTACCAGGATTAAATATGACACGCTTGGGGTTTATTTTCACGATATCTCTGTAATATTCAGGTTGACGTAGAGAGCCAATGTATAAAGTTATGGTATGTATATTTTGAAAATCGCTTGAATTAGTCTTTATTTGTGTCCCCCTTATTTTACCTGCTTTTAAACCAAAAGCTTCAATTTTTATGTTATGGTCCAAAAGTCGGTTCACGACAATATTACTATAACGAAATGACTTTAGGGAGGTTCCGAAAACAAGTGTTTTTTTCATTTGTCGGTAGAAAATGATGAAGTTTAATCTATGTAATGTAACTATTCGATAATAAAATCGTCTATTATATAGATACAAAAGATAACGTTTTGGTTATTGATGAAACTATATTGTTTATAGTTAATGGTTAGTGTTTAATATAGTGAAATCAATAACAGAAACCCCGATGGCAACATCGGGGTTTTGTGTTTTTACATCTAAGTTTACCATCGCATGATTACACTGCCCCAGGTAAAACCACTACCAAAAGCGGCAAGAACCACCAAATCACCTTTTTTTATTTTTCCTTGTTGCCAAGCTTCGGTCAAGGCAATAGGTATTGAAGCGGCAGTTGTATTTCCGTATTTTATGATATTGTTGAACACCTGATCATCACTTAACGCAAATTTCCTTTGAATGAATTGCGAAATTCTAAGATTTGCTTGATGGGGCACCAACATGTCAATATCAGTTGGCTGCAAGTTATTTGCTGAAAGTCCTTCCATAATTACCTCACTAAAACGCACCACCGCATTCTTGAACACGAACTGCCCGTTCATGTAACCAAAATAAGACTCATCATTGGGGTCGTTATCTTCAATAATATCGGTAATCCACCTACCACCCATACCTGGTGCGTTCACCCAGAGCTCTTCGGCATGCTGCCCTTCAGAGTGTAAATGTGTTGAAAGTACACCTTTGGTGGTGTCCTCTTCCCTGCTCATGACCGCCGCCCCAGCACCATCGCCAAATATTACCGAAACGCCCCTACCACGGGTAGACATGTCAAGGCCTTTGGAATGTATTTCTGAACCTATGATCAAAATGTTCTTGTACATACCCGTTTTTATGTACTGATCGGCTATTGAGACCGCATAGACAAAACCAGAACATTGGTTTCTCACATCAAGTGCACCTACCGTCTTTATGCCAAGATCTCGCTGCACTAAAACTCCCGGTCCGGGAAAATAGTAATCAGGGCTCAGGGTGGCAAAAATGATAAAATCAATGTCATCTTTGTCAATACCCGCATTTTCAATGGCGATTTTAGCAGCGGCAACACCCATAGAAGTTGTTGAATTACCATCGCCCTTTACTACATGACGACGTTCTTTGATACCCGTTCTTTCTTGGATCCACGCATCGTTCGTATCCATCACCTTCGAAAGGTCGTCATTGGTTACCACATTTTCAGGAACAAAATGCCCCAATCCGATTATTTTTGAGTTGTACATAAAGTATCTATTTTAAGCTTTCGAACAAACTATTTAGTGCGTTAGCCAATTAAGCCTTTGTTTGGTACTGCAAGATAAGAATATTGATTGTTTTATTTCTATATGAGCTCATCTTGAGTTCTACGTATCTAAGGTAACTAAAAAACAACCAGAAAAGATAAAGTGCCAGTTTGTCACTTATGGCAAGTATGGTATTTTTTTTGACTGGTAACAAGCAATAACAAAACTAAAAATTCAAATTCCTTTTTTTTAGGGGGAAGAAAAAATAAAACACATTATGGCTAAAGGCAAAATAAACGTATCGGTCGATAACATATTTCCGTTGATCAAAAAATTTCTATATAGCGATCACGAGATATTCTTGCGCGAATTAATCTCAAATGCTACTGATGCAACTACCAAGTTGAAACATCTCGTCGCTATCGGAGAGGCCAAGATAAAATATGACAACCCAATGATCGAGGTGAAAATCGATAAAAAGGGCAAGAAGTTGCATATTATCGATCAAGGTATTGGTATGACCGAAGAAGAAGTAAAAAACTATATCAATCAGATTGCCTTTTCAGGGGCAGAGGAGTTTTTGAACAAATACGAAGAAAGCGCTAAAGATTCAGAGATTATAGGCCATTTCGGACTCGGTTTCTATTCCTCTTTTATGGTGGCCGACAAGGTAGAGATCATTTCTAAGAGTTATAAAGATGAACCCGCGGCACATTGGTCTTGTGACGGTTCGCCCGACTTTACCTTGAAAAAAGGCAAAAAAGAAGATACGGGTACAGAGATCATTTTGCACATTGCCGACGACTCAAAAGAATTTTTAGAAGAAAACCGAATTAGCGAACTCTTGCGTAAGTACAATAAGTTTATGCCCGTACCGATTAAATTCGGAATGAAAACGGAAACCCTGCCAAAACCAGAGGATGCGAAAGAAGAAGATCCCGCACCCACCAAAGAGGTCGATAATATCATCAACAACCCCAACCCGGCATGGACCAAGCAGCCCAAGGATCTAAAAGACGCCGATTACAAAGGTTTTTATAGAGAGCTCTATCCCATGCAGTTTGAAGAGCCTTTGTTTCATATTCATTTGAATGTTGATTATCCGTTCAACCTGACGGGTATTCTCTATTTTCCAAAACTGACCAATGACCTCAATGTTCAAAAAGATAGAATTCAATTATACCAGAACCAGGTTTTTGTAACCGATAACGTTGAAGGCATCGTACCCGAATTTTTGACCATGCTACGAGGTGTGATCGATTCACCTGATATTCCCTTAAACGTATCGCGTTCTTATTTACAGGCCGATGGCGCGGTGAAGAAAATCGCTTCTTATATTACCAGAAAGGTGGCTGACAAACTAACATCCCTCTTCAAAAACAATCGAGAAGACCTAGAGGCCAAATGGAACGATATAAAAATCGTTATCGAATACGGTATGCTATCCGAAGATAAATTCTATGAGAAGTCTGATAAGTTCGCCCTCTACCCCACCGTAGATGGCAAGTATTATACTTTTGATGAGCTAAAAGAAAAAACAAAAGACAACCAAACCGACAAGGACGATAAGTTAATCATTCTTTATACCTCTGACAAAGAGTCACAACACAGTTATATCGAAGCTGCCAAAGCAAAAGGTTATGAGGTATTGTTGATGGATTCTCCTATAATAGGTCACCTGATGCAAAAGATGGAAACCTCAAAAGAGAAAATCTCTTTTGCCCGTGTAGATGCCGACCATTTAGACAACCTCATCAAAAAAGAGGATATACAGATCTCAAAACTCTCCGATGAAGAAAAAGATCGCCTCAAGGCGAACCTAGAAGAGGTTATTGAGAATAAAAGCTATACCGTTCAATTAGAGTCGATGGACAGCAATGCGTCGCCCTTTATCATCACAGAGCCTGAATTTATGCGCCGTATGAAAGAAATGCAACAGACCGGGGGCGGTGGTGGCATGTTCGGTATGGGCGCTATGCCCGATATGTACAACTTAATCGTAAATACCAATCACGAACTCGTAGGTGAGATATTGAACACTAAAACGGCAAAAAAACGAGAACGTTTGATCAATCAGTCCATCGATTTGGCACGACTTTCAAAAGGTTTGCTAAAAGGTGAAGAACTGACCGAATTTATCAAACGAAGCTATGAGATGGTGAAGTGATTTTAGATTTGCGAAGGTAGATTTACGATTCTGAATTTCTATACAAAAGACCACCTTATTTATTTGGGGTGGTTTTTTTGGTTTTTAGGTCTGGATTGTATAAGCTTCTATCGAAAGTTATATGCTCTAGCTTCCCATGCTTTAATTAGTTTCTAACTGATACCACACAATAAGAAAACTAAAAACCACTACCTTAGACAAACAAACTCGGAAAGTCACTCGTTTTACCTGTCTACTTAGAAAGGAACGAGAACGGTGGTATTCCAAAAATTTCAAACTCATGAAATACCCGATCATTTTATTCGTACTCATTCTACACGCTTGCGGTTCATTGCCCAAAAACCAAACTGACAAAGAAGATTGGCAGCAACTGTTCAATGGCAAAGACCTAAGCAATTGGGATATCAAAATACGTGGCCATGCCCTAAACGACAATTATGCCAATACCTTTCAAGTACAAAATGGATCGTTGGTAGTCTCCTATAATGAATACGAGGAATTTGATGAGACCTTTGGCCATATTTTTTACAACCAACCTTTTTCGTATTACCGTTTGCAGACCGAATATCGGTTTGTTGGCGAGCAGGCAAAAGAAGGACCGGGCTGGGCATTGCGAAACAATGGTCTTATGCTGCACAGTCAATCGGCCGAAAGCATGGGACTTGAACAAGATTTTCCCATTTCAATAGAGGTGCAACTATTAGGGGGCAATGGTGAAGAAGAGCGGCCCACGGCCAATCTTTGTACACCAGGCACCCATGTCTTTATGGAAGGGAAATTATTCGAGCCACATT
>CAZEUV010000048.1:18197-19291 GCA_964515285.1 uncultured Maribacter sp.
CTTTGTACACCAGGCACCCATGTCTTTATGGAAGGGAAATTATTCGAGCCACATTGTGTCAGTTCAACATCAAAGACCTATCACGGAGATCAATGGGTCAGTATGGAGGTAATCGTTCTTGGTGATTCGCTGATAACCCATATCGTAGAAGGGGAAGAGGTAATGCACTATTCAAAACCACAGATCGGCGGTGGTATAGTCGACGGATATGATGAGAAAATAAAAGTTGATGGTAAGCCATTGACAGCTGGGTATATAGCACTTCAAGCTGAAAGTCATCCTACTGAATTCAGAAAGATCGCCTTGCTCAACTTAGAGGGTTGTATGGACTCAAAAGCCAAAAACTATAAATCTTATTATTTGAAGGCGGATAATGATACTTGTGAGTATTGATGAATTTTGTGTATGTCAGTTCCGAAGATTTCCCATGTCATTCCCAACGAAGTGAGGAATCCCAACGAAATGTTGATACCGCCTTCCACCAGTCTTATACTACGAAAAGGGTTCTAGCCCTTTGATCCCTATCGGTGGGCATGACGGCACAGAACCGAGAACAACCATCCGTCGGGATTCCTCGTACCTCGGAATGACAAAAAAGGGTATAGGGCATTACATATAACTTCCTGCCCTAGAAACTTGCAATCAAATACTCGAAAGACAATACCCAGTAACCCACGATTCTTTAATTTAACCTAGGTTTTCAGAGTTCTACACCTCCCTCAGTCCCTCCTTATTAGGGGAGGTGGTATTCTAACCAAACGCTTCAGGTTCACGACAATAGTTTCGCTTGTCACAACAGTTTCCCCTCTAATAAGAGGGGATTAAGGGGTGTGTAACAAAAAGCACTTTCTTCCATCGTTAAATTTCATAATTTCTACACCTTCCTCGGCCTCTCCTTATTAGGAGAAAAGTTCCATACCTCACTCAAACATAAGCGAAACAAATTCTGCTACACAAGCAGGTTTTTCTACTCCTTGAATTTCTACCTTACAGCTCCAAATAATCTTGAGGCCATTGTTACCATAGTCTTCAATTTGGACCACTTGCGCTATTAGTCTCAATTGGCTATCAACCACCACCGGATGAGGAAACCG
>CAZEUV010000049.1:0-19158 GCA_964515285.1 uncultured Maribacter sp.
GCCTTGAGGTCAATACCGGAGTATTGTGAATGTAGGGTTTTATTCTTTTGTGGCAGTTGAGCAATTGTTCTTTTCGCATTGTACTGTCTTTAGTAGACTACTTCCACCTTAGCGACTCCATAATTCGCCCCATATCGTTTTGAAGGTACGAAGCTGCCGGAAAAATGGAATCGTAATTTGGTTTGGCCTCAAAATATAACGAGGCGGTCACAAAATGATCTACACTATCGGTTACGAAGAATTGTGCCTGTGATGCGGCATCGCCCCGAACTTCATAAAACGCACCAAACACCCTATGTTCTCTATTTTCAAAAACCCTTGGTCGTATGCCGTCAGCCTTTGTTGCATGTTCGTAGCTTAGTTTTATGGCATCGGCAATAAGACTGCTTATATTACCATCTACTTTTTTGTGGTTGATGAAAATCTTGCCCTTCATCTCAGGGTACTCTAGAATCAAAGAAGAAGTATTCACGGTCTTGATTTTGGCCGTTTGATTATACTCGAAGCTAAAATTATCGGTATCGATCTTTCCTTCTGATATTTTAGGATATTCTAATCTCAACATCGCTCTTGGTTTGGGCAGCAAGACCTCATCTTTGCATCCTGTAAGGGCTGAAAATAAGACAATCAGAAAGACACTAGTCAATTTGTTATTCATGGGGCAGGGTCACTTTTATTTGTTTCAGTCTTTTTTTATCTAAGCTTTCAACTAGGAATTGATAATTTTTAAAAACGATTTTTTCTCCTTTTTTCGGAAAGCTTCCTGCTATTTCCAAAACAAAGCCAGCTATGGTCTCCGATTCTCCTTTTTGCCCTTCAAAATCATCTTCATCTTCAATGCCCACTACGCGATAAAAATCCTTTAGGGCCGTTTTTCCTTCAAAAACATAATTAAAATCGTCCAATTTTGAAAACACCAGATCCTCATCATCGAATTCATCGCTAATATCGCCAACTATCTCTTCGATAATATCTTCAAGGGTAACAATGCCCGAAGTACCCCCATACTCATCTACAACTACGGCCAAATGGTTTTTCTTTTCTTGAAACTCGACCAAAAGGTCGTCGAGTTTTTTGTTCTCTGGCACAAAATAGGGTTCTCGAATAAGCGAAAGCCAATTAAATGTTTTTCGTTCTAAATGAGGTAGTAGGTCTTTTACATAGAGAACGCCTAAAACATTATCCATGTTTTCTGAAAAAACAGGTATTCTTGAATACCCGTTATTTTTGATGTTTTCCAGTACTTCAGAAAATTTCATTTCTTCCCCTAAAGCAAAAATATCGATCCGAGGGCGCATTACCTGTTTGGTATCTGTATTGCCAAAAGAAACAATGCCCTTTAAAATCTTGTGTTCTTCTTTTGTTGTACTGTTATCAGAAGTAAGCTCTAGTGCTTGCGAAAGATAATCAACGTTCATACTCGATTTCTCTTTTCCTAATTTTCGGTGTAAAAACACAGTGGCCTTCTGCATAGGCAGGCTCAAGGGCGAGAACAAAAAATCCATCGCTTTCAAGGGGTAGGCCATTAGATGTGAAAAACTGACCCTATTTCTATTGGCATATACTTTGGGCAATATTTCACCGAACATCAATATCAAAAACGTTACTACGACAACTTCTAAAAGAAAACGTACTGAAACAAACCCGAACAAAACGGTCGTTACATTTGCGAACAATGTATCGCTTATTACATTAAAAAGTAACACTACACCAATATTCAATGCATTGTTCGCAATTAAAATAGTGGCCAATAATTTTTTGGGATACTCGAGCAATTTTATTAGAATCATACCCCCAGCAGTCTTCTTGGCCTTTATTTCACTTATTTCTGTAGACGAAAGGCCAAAGAACGCGACTTCAGCACCTGAAATAAGGGCAGAACACAATAACAACAATAGCAGTATGCAGACCTTGAGCGCAAACGCACCATCAAAAGCAATAGGGTTCAGCAACAAACTAAGGGGGTCAGGATCCAATAGTTATAATTTAGTTTTTTTATGGGTATTCATCTTTTGAGGTTTTCTTATATAAAGGAGAACGCTATCATCAAGAATCTAAAACCTCGGTGTCTTTCTTAAAACGGCAAATCATCTTCTTGCTCTGGTTCACTTACCTGTGCGTTTTCTTTGGTAGAATCTATTTTTTCGGCAACTGGTTTTTGTTGTTGCGTGTTCATTTGCGCATTGGCCATACTTTCTTTCTTGGTCGACAAAAAGGTGAATTCTTGAACATGTACTTCGGTCGTATAACGGGTATTGCCATCTTCACCTTGCCATTGGCGATTTTTCAATCGGCCTTCGACGTAAACTTTATCGCCTTTGCTCAAGTACTTTTCGCAGATTTCTGCAGCCTTGTTTCGAACCACTATATTATGCCAGTCGGTATTGGTCACACGCTCACCTGTCTGTTTATTTGTATATGACTCATTGGTTGCAATAGGAAATCGGCCTATACAATTACCTCCTTCAAAATAGTGCATTTTGACCTCATCGCCCAGATGCCCGATCAACATAACCTTGTTCAATGTTCCACTCATATTACTTTCTTAAAATGATTGTAGGTCAAAAATACGAATTTTTAAACGTACCAAAAAAATCGGCAATCAGAACAGGAACGGGATAGTTCTCGACTTCTGATAGATCAATGGCACCCTCTAGTTCTGTTGTCGTATTCACGATCCAGAAATATGTATGCAAATGCTGGTGAGACAGTTTGTGCACGATTATTTTTTCTCGGTATTGATATATTTGGGGGGTATCGTTAAAAGGCAGGGTCTTTTGTATATAAGACGTTACTTCTTTTAAACCGATTTCCTTGTCGGATTCATAGAGTGGAAATTCCCATAAATTCAGCCAAATATCTTTTGATTTTCGCTGATGAAGTAGAGTTTTCGTATTCCCGTTTCTTTCTGTGATTATCAAAACCATATAATTGAAATACCTATTATTTATCTTGGCCTTCTTTAGCTTTGCTGGCAACATGTTTACCCGATTTTCTTTCAGTGCCACACACCCTTCATTTAACGGGCAAACGGCACAGTCGGTTTTTTTTGGTGTACACTGTATTGCACCGAACTCCATGATTCCCTGATTGTAATCCCTTATATTTTCAGCGTTCATGACCTCTTGCGCCAGTTTTTTAAAATACTTGATGCCCGCTGAACTGTTTGTAGTAATATCGACTCCGAAATAACGGGCCAGAACGCGATAAACATTTCCATCAACAACGGGCTTGGGTTCGTCAAAACAAATCGAAGCAATTGCACTAGCGGTATAATCACCAATGCCTTTTAGTTTTAAAAGGGAATCATAACTGTTAGGGAAAATTCCCCCATATTCTTCAACTACCATTTTGGCCGTCGCATGCAGGTTTCTAGCCCTTGAATAATACCCTAGTCCCTGCCATGATTTCAACACTTGCTCCTCCGAGGCATTTGCCAACTCGTATACGGTGGGGTAGTTTTCGATAAATTTCAGGTAATAAGGTGTCCCCTGGGCAACACGAGTTTGCTGTAGAATAATCTCGGAAAGCCAAATTTTATAAGGGTCGCTGGTATTTCGCCAAGGCAAAGAGCGTTTATTTTTGGCATACCAATTAAGTATCTTCTGTGAAAAAATCATCGATTACAAAAAGTTGCCCCAAAAGTAGCGGATTATTCATTGCCACCATCATTGAATTTTACTATTATCGATCAAACCCCTATACTTCCATTTACGAAAAAAATCAATGTGAATTCATTTAAAATAAGTCGTTTAAAGACAAAAAGAATAAATTAAATTTATATATTTGCAGGCCAAAAATCATACAAAAAATCTAATATAAAAGATGACGAAAGCAGAAATTGTATCGAAAATCTCAGATAAACTGGGAATTGAAAAAGGAGATGTACAAGCAACGGTAGAATCTTTCATGGAAGAGGTGAAATCTTCTTTAGAAAATGACAATAATGTTTACCTTAGAGGTTTTGGAAGTTTTATAGTCAAGACCAGAGCTGAAAAAACAGGTAGAAATATTTCAAAGAACACTACCATAAAAATACCTGCTCACAACATTCCGGCATTTAAGCCTGCAAAGGTTTTTATAGAGGGTGTAAAAAGAAACGTTCGAGTAAAATAGTATAGTAATCAAAAAATAGAGTTTTATGCCGAGTGGTAAGAAAAGAAAAAGACATAAGGTAGCGACCCATAAGCGCAAGAAGCGTAGGAGAGCAAACCGACACAAGACCAAGAAAAAGTAGCAACACGACTACTTTTTCATTTTTTAAGTTCATTGACATAGAAATTTCTAAGAGAATTTCGACGGGTCATCAAAACCCGTTTATGATATTGTTTAATCTATTTGTCAGCCATCAGAATTACTATTTAAAATGGCCGACGAGTATAAATATATTAAGGTGAGTAGAGAATTAATCGTAAGATCTAGTTCAAACGCCGTCGATTTTGCCTTGTTAAAAGGCGGAAAGCTTATTGAATTGCATAAAGAGGAGGACAATAACAATTTCTCTGTTGGTGATATTTTCATCGCCAAAGTACGAAAGCCCGTTAGCGGTCTCAATGCAGCCTTTGTAAATGTCGGTTATGAAAAAGATGCTTTTTTGCATTACCATGACCTTGGGCCGCAGTTAGCCACTATGCTCAAATTCATTAAGCAAGTAAGTACGGGAAAACTAAGAGAGTATTCCTTAAAAAACTTTCCGACAGAAAAAGACATTGATAAACATGGCGTGATAACAGATGTTATCAAGGCCAATCAGTCATTGTTGGTGCAAATTGTTAAAGAGCCCATATCTACCAAAGGGCCAAGAATCAGCTCAGAGCTTTCTTTAGCCGGGCGTTATTTGGTCATGATGCCTTTTTCCGATCGAGTATCGGTCTCTCAGAAGATCGGTAGCCGTCAAGAAAAGGATAGGCTTAAAAGGCTTGTAAAAAGCATTAAGCCCAAAGGGTTCGGGGTTATTATAAGAACAGTTGCAGAAGGCAAAAAAGTAGCGGAATTAGACAAAGATCTAGAAAACTTGCTGGCCAAATGGACAGCGATGTGCAAGAAATTACATAAGGCGCCCACCCCCTCAAAAGTACTGGTAGAGCTCAATAGGGCTTCAAGTATTCTAAGGGATGTTTTCAATGATTCATTTACAGGAATCCATGTAGACAATGAAACGCTTTATACCCAAATTAAAGATTATCTGCTGGAAATTGCACCAGCCAAAGAATCAATTGTAAAACTGTATGATTCTTCTATTCCTATTTTCGAAAAATTCGGAATAGAAAGACAGATTAAAACTTCTTTTGGCCGTACCGCTACCATGGGTAAGGGTGCGTATTTGATTATAGAACATACCGAAGCATTGCACGTAATAGACGTCAACAGCGGTAACCGTTCAAACAAGGCCAAGAACCAAGAAGATACTGCGTTGGAAGTAAACCTTTTGGCGGCTTCTGAAATTGCGAGACAATTACGCCTTCGCGATATGGGAGGAATTATCGTTGTCGATTTCATCGATATGGTAAAGGCCCCCCATCGAAGAAAGCTTTTCGATCATCTCAGAGATGAAATGAAAGAAGATCGCGCCAAACACAAAATACTGCCCCCCAGTAAGTTTGGACTTATACAGATTACAAGACAACGGGTACGGCCCGAAATGAACATCAAAACGACCGAGGAAAACCCCAATGGCTCAGGCCAAGAGGTAGAAGCCCCAATTGTTTTGATCGACAAGATAAATGCCGACCTAGAGCGACTTTTAAAAGGCCCTAAGAGCGATAATGGTATTGTATTGAACATACATCCTTTTATTGCGGCCTATATTACCAAAGGTTTCCCGTCAATGCGTTCTAAATGGTTTATGGAACACAAAAAATGGGTGAAAATACAACCTAGAGATGCGTATACGTATCTTGAATACCGTTTTAAAGACAAAGATGGTAAGACTATTTATTAAAAATCAAAAGCGATCTTCGGCAACGAGGGTCGCTTTTTTTATGGCTAAAAACCAATAAAATCGTTTTAATCAGTATTAACGGATTTCTTCACTTTGCTCGGAATGACAAACCAAAAGACATATTCTTTAAAAGAAGCCACCAAAAAGCTAGAAAGCTACTGCGTCTACCAAGAACGTTGTCATAAAGAAGTGAATACTAAGTTAAGAGCGATGTTCATGATCCCCGAAGCAAGAGATCAAATCGTTTCACACCTCATTCAAGAAAACTATCTGAACGAAGAACGGTTTGCGCAAAGTTTTGCCCGTGGCAAATTCAATATCAAAAAATGGGGTAGAAACCGTATCACCAATGAATTAAAACAGCGTCAAATATCAAAATACAACATTAAGACCGCACTCAAAGAAATTGACGACGACCACTATTTAAACACTTTGCACACCCTTGCCAAAAAACGACTTACGGCCATAAAGGAGACCAACAAACAAAAAAGAAGAAAAAAATTGGCCGATTATTTATTCTATCGCGGTTGGGAAAGTCATTTGGTGTACGGCAAACTTAAAGAGTTGATACCGTAATATCAATGCAAAACATTTACGTTTACAATACAATCTAATGAAAGATAGCTAAGGTCTTTACAAGAAATTAAGTGACAACCCTATGTTAATGACCAATTGATTGTGCAATTCCTCAGCAGGGCTTCTATCTTTTGATTTATATCTTGCTATGGGGTGGGCCACTTCACCATAAACCCCAAAACCATCAGAAAAGAAATACCGCACCCCAGCATGAAAGCCGAAGTTTTTGAGGCTCATATCCAAACCCGGGTATATATCGAAATCATCGCTAATACCTATGACGTTTCCCAAGTGCATATTTACTCGTGCCCTGGCATCAAAACGATCAACAAAACCTGCATTCAAAAGTTCTTCAACACCCAATAAATACCCAGAAGAAACCCCTATTGAAATATGCTCTCCAAGACCCAGGTCATACGAAGCATTGATGCCTGCACCATTGTCTTGTAAATTGACGCCTACTTGAAATTTTTGGTCGCCGACTCCATCATAAGCTTGAGCGGTAACAATGGCAGCACTAAAAAACACCGCCAAAAGGGTAGTTAAGATCTTCATCTGTTTATAGTTTAAATCGGTTATTTGGTCAATGGAATGAAATTACCAAAAAATAGAAGAATTACAAAACCTTATTTGTACGTTGTATCGCCTTTTGGTTTTTATGGTCGATCCATTTTTGTCCTTTGAGGCGGCGCATCAAAATATCGAAGTACCTCATTACAAAAATATTATACACTGCTTTTGTGAAATTCATGGGGTTTCTTGCCAAAGCCCGCAAGCTCATTGAAAAACCAGGAGTGAGATATTTCATGTGATGCCAGTAGCCTTCTGGCAAATAAAGTACCTGACCATGTTTCAAGTTTGTCTTAAGACCTTTTGCCCGTTTCAGGGCAGGCCATTTTTCGTAATCGGGATTCGAAAAATCTATACCTTCATGGGTAATTATAGAATGTGGCACTTTATACAGGTACTTGTTTTCTGATTGCGAAAAAAGAATACATTCCTTTTCGCCCTCAAAGTGAAAATGAAAGATATTCGCATAATCAATATCATAGTGCATAAACGTGTGCGACCCCCTACCGCCAAAAAAGAGCATAGGTACATTTTTCAGAAGCCGTATGCCAAAATCAGGGTATGTGAAATCTCTTTGAAGTTCTGGCACTTCTTTTAAAACATTCCAAAGAAAAATACGGAATTTAGTTGGTTCTTTTTTAAGCAGATCGATGTATTCTGACATCTTCATTTTGGCGTGGGGCTCGTTAAAACCGTCATCATGGTGTACGGGGCGATCGTCATAAAGCGGCACTATTTTATTACCGGCCACTTTTTTCATATAATCTAGATTCCATTTGGAAAGTGCTGGCCAATTGTTCCCGAAATTTTCAATCACAACTGGCTTTTGTGGTTTTAGGTACTGCCGAACAAAGTCTTTTTTTGTAATGGATCCTACTCTCTGAACTTCAACTAATCTCAATGGTATTCAGGTTTTGTAATTATTCCACAACTTAAGCATTTATATTTCTTTTTTTCAAGGAAGGGAAAAAGTTTATGAAAAATAGTTTTTCGCTCGTAATAGGTCTCTGATCTTTCAACCCTACAGTTAGGGCAAACTATGGGTTCGCCGTTATAATCAACCGCATAAGCTCTTATCTCATTATAGATTTTCAAGGCCCGCTCTTTGTGCTTTGAATACACCTGTAATTTTACACCTCCAATGGCATGGCTTATCAAGGGATCTGAATTTAAGGTGTTCTCATCTCTAAGAAATACGGGTATACCTTCAGATTCAAGCTTCCCTTTTATAATTTGCACATCTGCCACAAACTCATAGGATCCCAATATAAAAAATGTCTCTTCCATTGAAAGTAAAGATAGACTATTTACCTTCCGTTAAATCCTTTGACAAAGGAAGCTGAAAAAATTTCCTCTAATATTATCGTTTTGACAAAAACTGATAAATCACGAGTATAGTTTTAATAATTATTTTGGTCAGGCATGCCCAAAGTTGCAAAAGTAGAGAAGGGCTCCTTGCTTATTGTGTAACGGTAAATTCTAGATCTATAGGGTTGTTTTCTGTAAATACATGTTGTATTTCAACACTTATCTTATCATGTTCATACCTATTGTTGAGGTAGAGAAAATCAAAATCAAATTTGAATCTACCTGCTTCGGCCAGTATCAATCCTATTTTTGATTCGTAAGAATTCTTTTCTTGGTTCAACGCCGTTGCGGTGCCACCAAACTGGTCAAAGGTCGTTCCTTTTTCGTCGAAAATAAATTCAGGGTCTATGTAAACCCTCGTGTAGCTATTTGAAAAATCAGAGAATTTATTCAAGCCAAAAGAATAATGAAACTCCTCAGCACTCGTAGTCTCATAAATATCCAACAAATTACTATAGCCATCCTCTTTCAAATACCTACTGAAATTGAGCTCGAAAAAAATGGTGTCACCGACTATATAGTTCTTTTCATTTTCAAATTCTACGGCGTCTTCGATCTGTAATCTAACAGTACGACTAAAACTATCATCATGAGAATGACATCCTACAAATAAAAATGCAAAGACCAACAATCCAACCAATACTGACTTTTTCATATGTTTATATTTTTTTTGTTTCTAATAAAAAATTTCTTAAAACCGACTATCCTTGAGACCCGTCCGACCGACACGGGCGGGCAGAGCCATAGAGGTATTTCACCAGTTTCATTTTGGCCTTAGGGCCAAAAACCGTCCCGAATTGTTCGAGATTGTATCTTACCTCACCCAGAACTGTCGAAAATCACAGTTCTGACCTCTCCGAAGGAGAGGTATATCGGAAACCCCGAGGCAGAGCCGTTAGGGAATCATTTAGATTAAACCCTTTTGGCTATCGCCCTGCGATTAAAATCGGTAGCCCACTTTTATGCCTGTTCTGACAATGGCCACATCAAAGAAAAAATAATCAACTATAAAATTTGTTCTTAGGGCAACCTGCGCCTCCAGCACCAATTTCTTGTCTATCAATAAAAATCGATAGCCATAACCAGTACCTAGACCGACATTTGTGGTTTTTTCATTGCCTATAATATAAACCCCATAACCTTCATCATTGGTGATTCGTACATTTCGACCTCGCCGCTCGCTCTCATTGATAGACCCGAAAAATTCTAAAAAATGACTTTTTCGCTGCGTGCCATTGATATACCATCTGCCAAAGGGTTCGAAATCATAATTGATTTTATAATCCTCACCAAATGATTCTAGATTGAGGTTCTGATGTGAATTTCCATAAATAGATGTACTTAAGCCGATAGCGAAATGGTTGCTCAAAACACGCTCATACGTTATATTCGGACTACCAAAAAGAAGATACCCCACATTCATAGAAACCTGATTTTTCATCACCGAAACGGTTTCGGTCTCTTGTGAAAGACAGTTAGATTTAATACCGAAAAAGCACAAGATTATTAGTAGATTTCTTAACATTCGGGTACAGGGTTTATTTCTAGATATCATAAAAGAAAAAGGTTGCTTTTATCTATTACATCAACAGTTCTTTAATTACAGTACTTATGTTCTTGAGAAGGTTAACACGTATTTCTCCTTTTTTTATCAAACCCTATTTTATAAGATCATTTTTTGAAAGAAAAAACAAATAGATTATTATACACTTAAAGTCATGCGAAATTACGAAATGGTACCGATTTGCCCTTGCGGAATAATCAGAAGTGTACTACATCAAGAAAATTCGAATTGACATACATAATTATAATGTTCACAACAAAAATAATTATGTAGTTCATCGAAAACTTATTTTTATATGGCCATTTTAACTTAATTTTAAGAACTTTAAGAGAATACTTTTGTCTAAGCTACTAGTTCCCTTTCTTATGTGTTGTGCCTTTGGCTTTTCCCAGAACATCAATTTTGACCAATTGGGCAAAGAAAAATGGTTACGTTACAATGGTGGTATAGCTGTCAATGCTGTATATTATGATGGTACGGCCAACAGACAGGATCTAACTTATTACCTAACGGGAAATCTAAATTTCAATATTGCCGGCATATACAATATACCTTTGTCATTTACCTATTCGAATCAGGATTTTAATTTTCCGAATCCCTTTAAATTCAATCGCTTGAGCCTTCATCCCTCTTACAAATGGGCCACAGCACATCTTGGGGATGTAAGTATGACATTTTCACCCTATACCCTTAGTGGTCATCAATTTACGGGAGCCGGATTCGATATCGCCCCAGAAGGGGGCTTTAGGATCAGTGCCATGTACGGCCGTTTTTTAAGGGCTACCGAGTATAACCCAAACGAACCGCAGGCGATCACCGCCTACAAAAGAATGGGTTACGGACTGAAAACTTCCTATGATTTTGATTTTATGAAACTGGGCGTCATTTTGTTCAAGGCTTCCGATGAGGAGAATTCATTGGAAAATCCGTTTCCAATAGAACTGGGCATTGCCCCCAAAGACAATGCAGTACTCTCGTTCGAGTCTGAATTCAAAGTATTCGAAAAAGCAAGAATACGGGTTGAGTATGCCATTTCTGGTGTTACGGAAGATACCCGCCTTACCGAAGATCGTTCGAAAAATGGATTGCTCTCTTTTTTGTTGGATGAAAATATCACCACGAACTATTACAATGCTTTGAACGCCTCTTTTGATTACCCTGCAGGCAACGGCACCCTTGGGGTAGGCTACGAACGTATTGACCCTGATTACAAAACCTTGGGAGCCTACTATTTTAATAACGACTTAGAGAATATTACCATAAATGCGAGCCAAAGCCTGTTCAACAATACATTGAACCTAAGTGTAAATGCAGGTCTGCAGCAAGATAACCTCAACAATGCCAAATCATCAGATCAGCAACGTATCGTGAGTTCTGTCAATGCGAACTATACCGCATCAGATCGTTTGGGCATTACCGGATCATACTCCAATTTTCAATCGTATACCAATATCAAGGATCAATTCGATTATATAAACCAAGTAGGTGAATTTGACAATATCGATACGTTGAACTACCGTCAAATTTCTCAAAATGCCAACTTGGGCATAAACTATATCTTAAAAAAAACAGAGACCAAACAGCACACTGCCAATTTTAATCTCGTATATCAAAATTCGACCAATCAACAAGACGGGGAGACCATTGAAGGGGGCGAAAATAGTTTTTACAATGGTACCGCCGCCTATACAATGGGTTTTCCTGAACGGGCACTGAGCATTTCTTTGGCCGCCAACACTTCGTACAATACCATTGGCGAAGACGATAATCTTACCCTTGGCCCCACCCTATCAATAGGAAAACAATTTTTCGATAAACAATTACGCACCAATTTTTCCAGCTCTTACAACACCTCTTTCACGAACGGAGAGCAACAGAACAATGTTTATAATTTTAGATTGGGCAGCAACTATGTTTGGTTGCAAAAGCACAACCTGAGCCTTAATTTTATGGCACTCTTTAGAAATTCTGCCCTAAATACCAATAGGGACCTCACCCTCACCTTGGGGTATAGCTATGCCTTCGATAATTTCAAATTGAACTTTAAAAGGGGCAAGCGTGTACCAAATGACCGTGAACCCAGAAATAGGGAAAACACTCTGAGCTTTAGATACCGTGGCGTTTCTTATAGCGGTACTATCGCCCAATTGAACGACCAATTGACCAATGTGTTCCAAAGCTCACAATTTGCCCATATTCCACAGTTTAAAAAAGATGACCTTACCATATTGTTAGCAACGGTGAAGGAACAAAAGAAAGATGATTTGTACAAAAAGAGTGCCTTGACCTTTTTGGGCGAATTGTATGAATTTGGTGATTTTGCTGAAATCTATAACGAAGCGCTATACAATGTAATTGAAAAAATACAAGGCGATATGCGCAAGATAGATATGATCTTGGAAAATAGTTTTGTAGAGGCCAAGGTGAAACACGACGATCATCCTTTGAAAAAGAACCCTGATGACCCAAATGCGACGGAAGAACAATGGACCGAATTTAAAAAATTGGTAGCAGAGCAAGAAGACCGATTACAAAAATTAGTAGGCCATAGGTGGATGGAAAAACAGTTCGCCAGATACAACACCTTAGCGGTAGTTGAACAGCCCATAGGTATTTTAGAGGATTTTAAAGTCCGTATGGCGATAAAATCATACGTGATGTACGATAAAACGGGAAATTTAGCGGAATTGGAACTATATTTAGAAAACGAGATCATTGATTTTTACTATAAAAAATCATTGGGTATTGTTAACCTTGATAATTTTGAGTTGAGATATATAAATAAGAATTAGAAGCCCCCTAGCCCCTGTCTGAAGACGGGCAGGCCAAAGAGGGAATTAACTGGTTTGTGGGAAAATAAACAGAATGGAAAAAGTTTTGCGCTTTATGGGTTTGATACTTTCTTTTTTAAGGGAGTCCTCCCCTAGAGGGGGATGGCTTCTTGCCAAAGGACAAGGGCTGAAACCAGCAACAAACAAACTCCCTCCCCTTGGGGGAAGGCTGGGGTGGGGTCTTTTGAGCACAATTTCACATTTCATCAAAGTAATCGGCAGTGCCATGGCCTCCCCTAACCCCTCCGATACTTCGGCTGCGCTCAGCACAAACGGAGGGGGACTGGTCCTTGCCAAAAGACAAAAGTTGAAACCAGCAACAAACAAACTCCCTCCCTTCCGGGGAGGGTTGGGGTGGAAACTTTTGGCCTTACTCATCTATTTCACCCCCCTTGTGGGGGGGCAGGGGGTGCTTTTCGCCCAATCCTTCCCCGTACAGATAATACCACAGGCTACGCCGCCCGCACCAATCTATCTTTCTGATTATGCCGATGCCAGCACGGTAAACAGTCCGTTGCGGGTGCAGATTATTTTGAATGATTTTGATATTGCCAATCGTGAAATACGTTTAAAAACTTATTTTGAGGGCAGTGGTATTTCTTTTCAAAGCAATGATCTTGTGGTTGGGGCAAGTCCCCTGTTTTTAGAAGGTGGTATTCCCTTGGTGCTGACCAATGTAGAACTGGCACCCTACTTTCAGTTCGAGAATATTACTGGCATCTCGCCCAACGTGTACGGTAAGGCCATACCCGAAGGCGCCTATAAATTCTGTTTTGAGGTCTATGATGTGTTAACAGGCAGCCGACTCTCTCGAAAAAGCTGTGCTATCAGTGTTGTTTTTCAGAACGAGCCACCCTTTTTGGTCCTACCAAGAAACAAGGTCAATGTAGATGAGGTAAATCCACAGAACATCGTCTTTCAATGGACACCCCGTAGCATCAATGTTACCAACGTAGAATACGAACTGAGCCTAGTAGAGATTTGGGACAACCAAGTAGATCCCCAAGCGGTATTTTTAAGCTCCCCGCCCATATTTCAAATAGTAACAGCGGCGACCACCTATGTGTACGGCCCAGCGGATCCTTTGTTTCTCTCTGGTAAAAACTACGCATGGCGGGTACAGGCAAAGGCGAAGCAAGGCACCGAAGAAATCGGACTATTTAAGAATCAAGGCTATAGCGAAATATTTTCGTTCAGCTATGCAGGATCCTGTGATTTGCCCCTTGGGGTAAACCACGAGGTAAAAGGCAGTACCAATGCCAATGTTTTTTGGGAGGATTTTTCCACCGATGTACCCGAATATACGGTACGATATCGTAAAAAATCCCCCTCTAACTCCCCCGGAGGGGGAGAAAATGAGTGGTTTCTTGCTAAGACCACTACGAACACGCTTACCCTTTGGGATCTTAAGGCCGGCACAACCTACGAATACCAAGTACGGAAAAAATGTACCATAACCGAAAGTGATTGGAGCATTGAAAAAGAATTCACCACTTTTATTGCCGATGATGAATCTAGCGTATACGAGTGTGGTATTTCGCCCGATATCAACCTGAGCAATAAAGAACCGCTACCCAATATCAGCACGGGCGATGCTTTTACCGCAGGCGATTTTCCTATAAAAATATTGGAAATCAGTGGTAGCAACGGTCGGTTTACTGGTAAGGGTTATGTGACCATACCCTACCTAAGCAGTATTCGGGTAGCTGTGGCATTTACCAATGTACTTATTAATACTGACAAGCAATTGGCAGAGGGTACAGTGGTTACTGTTTATGACCCTACACTGGGTAATCTTTTAGATGTGGATGAGGTGATTGATACGGTTACCGATGCAGTGGATGCTGTTGGCGATTTGGCAAATGCAATCAGTGAGGCTTTGAATTTAGATATTAGCAAGGATACAAAAGAACGGGTAAACCAGATAGTTGACGCTATGGTGGCCAATATGAAGGATGAGGACTTACCCGAAGAACTGGTCAACCAATTAGAAGATGCGGCCAGTAAAATGAAAGATGCCAAAGAAAAATATGACAATGCCATAGCTAACGGTGATACGGCTGCCGCTCAAACAGCTCAGGCAGATTTTAACGCTGCCCAAGGCCATTTAGAAGATACCCAAAAAGAAATTGATAAATATAAGGATGAAGTAGCCGATTTATTGAAAAATGCCATTTTTGAATTATATAGGGAGGGACGAGATATAGAGAATACCTTATCTTCTGATTATGAAGCTGCAATCAACCAAGTTTTACCCCAAATAGAAGATGACTCCGAGGGCGATTTTATGATTATTAGTGTAGAGAGTGAAGGGCAGAGTAGTTCTACATCTATCAGCCAATTAACTCAAAATTTCTTCGAAAAAGAAACTGTTTTTGTTAAATACCTCTTTTCCAAAATGCTAAACGAAAGTGATAACGAGATTCTTCAGAAATTTATTGAGGAATCGAAAAAGCTGGAAATTAATTATACCAAAATTATAAAAGATTTAAAGAAAGAAAAAAAATCTAATACTGATATTATCGCACGTTTGAAGGAAGCTTTGGTCGATTCTTATATTGGTATATTATCAAAAAAATATAAAGCCCTTTAATAATGATAAAAAGCATTTTTATACAAATATTTTTTTTGTTTTTAACGGTCTCCACGTTTGCAAACGAAACTAATGAATATGGGAAATTAGTTAATGATGCTGCCCTACAAATATCATATTTGGAAAAATACAATTCAGTACGTGACAGAAATCAACAATGGTATATTTATTTTTTGGGGAAAGATGTCAAATTCCTCTCAGATTATTTGAGTGTGAACAGCGAACAGAATTTTTCAGCAGGTTTTCTAGACAAACTAAATGATGATCTGACTTTAATCAATTCCAATGAAGTTGAAATGTATCTGGCCATAACTGATTTGGATTCACCTATTACCTTGCCTTTAATGCCTTTGGGTGGGTCAATGCAAAAAAAAATAGAGTATTTACAAAACCAGATTGAATTTCCTTCCGACCTCAATACCTTACAGTCTATAGAACAGCTTATATCTGGAAAGGAAGAATTTATAGAATATCAAAAGGCGTTTTGGAAACTTGGAAGGGATATTTACAACGCTTCTCCCCTAAAAACCTCAAGAAAAAAATATAGAATACTTCCATTTAGTGTTTTTCACACCATTGAGATTACGAGTAGAAAAACATCGCCAATTGAACTATACAGAACAAGTAGCACCTATAGTGTTGGTGAAAAAATTGATAAGGATGAGTTGAAAAATTATAGGTCAGAATTAGATGGTTATGGATCATACTCGTATGAAAAGAGTATTTCCGCAACCATCCAAATGTATGGTGAGTATTTTCAAAATAGAGTGGGTTCCAATAATTTGACAGATGGCGTAGAAGTAACTTTTGATAGTAATAGCGACCTATCAAAGGCAGCTTATGAAAACAGAAACACTCCAGATGAACAATTTAAAGAGACTACAAGAATTTTAGATTTTGCGGGTATTACTAGCGAAACAGATAAAACAACACTAGCAAGTTCTTTAGGAACAACAACCTTATTGAAAGGCATGAAAATGTATGTTGTTTTTACAGATGACGACACTAAAAATGAGGTAATAACAAGACTCCAAAACCTTCAACCAAGTTCTGATAAGTACTATACCTGGATACATTTCTCTAAAGACGGCAACGCCAAAATAAATACCATTGTACCAAAAGGTTTTAACGACAAAATAAGAAGGGCTACTCAGCATTGGACTGCTGATGTATGGGACAACTTTGAACTAAATTCCAATAAGGCCACCAAAGACATTTTGTTTTCTTATATAGTTGCCCAAAATCACATGATGAGCCTTTTAGCAGGCTTAATGGAAAAACTTGTTATTCCTAAACAGTATTGGGACGCAAATGACCCGTCTTACATCACTGAAATGCAATATGTAGCACAAGCCTTCGAAGCTTCCTCAAGCAATTTAACTTCTATCTTCGATGCCTATAAAGCTCAAATGGCCTTCGCTTTCAAAGTTGGTATTTTCAATGGTGTTGTCGAAGAATTTAAGGGTCTTGTAGATCTAGGAGAATTAATTACAAGCTACATTACCGATCAGGAAAAAGCTAAAGTATTTGATAAAGCAATTGGAGATTTAACCTTAGCGCAACTCTGGCAAAGTGTTGAAAAAGCACACGGTTTTGAAGAAGGCAAGCCATTAGAAGAGTTTCAACTCTCGCATCAATTAGGCAAAGACGTTGTCTTTGTGGCCAGTTTCTGGATTGGGATCGGTGAATTGACATCTGCTACTAAAATGGCTAAAGCACTAAATAGCGTTAAAAAGCTTTTAACTTTTGGTTCTATAAAACTTTCTAGAAAATTAAGTACAGAAGCTGTAACTGCCTTAAGAACACTCCCCGATAATATTCGAAAAGTGGTATTCACCAAACTTGATGATTTGGCTAGCAATGCAGATATAAATAAGATCATCAGCACTTTAAAAATAAAAGGCAAATACCTGACTGAAGCAGATGAACTGTTAAATCAACTTATTTTGTTACATGGCCAGGCTTTAAAAGAATTTCCTGGTTCTGTAAAAAGTTTAGATGGTTTTATTGATGATTTAGAATATTTTGTTTTCAAAGAAATGAACAATGTAAAAACTAAAAATGTTACGGAGTTTTTTAACGAAATGTTGCAAGCGGAACATAAAATGAAAGCTGGGGCGACCTCATTAGAGGTCATTAAAAACCCAAGCAAATATATGGACGATGTTGGAGATTTGGAAGGCCTCGAAGATGTACTTAGTACTGCAACTGGTGATGGAGACTTCAGATTTGATTTAAAATTTAAATCTAGTGCAAACAATAATCCGATTTCGATCCTTGTTGATACAAAAAATTATGCCAATGCTTCGGGCATATTTAAAAGTATGAAGCAAATTAAAGCCTATTTCAAACAAATAAAAAGTTTTAAAGAATTGAGAATTGTCCAACAAGGAGGTAGGCCAGGGTTAGATTTAGATAAAATGAAGAGTGCATTTCAGTCTGCATTGAAAAAAGAACCTAGAGAAATATTTAATACTAATAAATCATTGTTTAAAACAATTAAGTTCAATAATAAGCCTATTAAAAATTATAGAGATTTTGAAAACTTCGTTAAATCTTCAGAATTCTTAGATAGTGATTTGGCTTCAATACTTAAAATAACATTATAGCAACATGTATATTAATATCAAAAATATTGACAATGTTAAATCTCCGATAAATGATATCAACGGAATACTATATTATTTAAAGGAGGGAAATCTAGTAAGTTTTAACAAAAACCCAGAGGTACTCTTACCTATAGAAAATGCAGAATCACTAATCGAATTTAAAGGGAAATTCTTGATACTAGATGATTTAGATGAAATTTTTGATGTTTACGATACAGCAACTAAAAAATCTATCTTCTTCTCTCTTGGCAATATAGCGATAGAAGGAGTTGACAATTCTTCCCTATTGTTTTATACAAATGACGAGCCTAGAAGTTACGGATATGCAGATTTAACAGGTATACAATTTATAACCAATATCTCCCATGGGATTTTAAAAAGATTTGATAATAATATTTTCGATTTGGACGATTCCTTTATACGACTTTATGATTCTTCAAACTCTTTTAAATGGCAATTTAATTTTGCAGATATTGGAAGTAAGAACAATGTATTATTTGAGTACCTCAAATTTATAGGTGTTGCTTATGATAAGGTATTTATTTTAACAAAGAACTGTCATTTAGTAGTACTAAACAATACTGATGGAACATTGTTTGAAATTTTATATAGTAAAGAAACTTTTCTTTGTGAAGATGCTTTTATGCACCCAGAAGGCAAGTACATATATAATTTAGGTTCTTATTTTGTAAAAATAAACACAGAAACCTTAAAAGTTGAGACCCAGAAAAAGTTTTTAGAAGAAAAGACAGCTGATAATCCTTCCCCTATTTTATATGGGATAAAAAATTCTTCACTTCAAGAAGAATACATAAGTTTTACAAGTTTTACCAAAGAGCGTTTTGGTTTTGCCAAATGGGTCGGTCTTTATGATTATAGTAAAGAAGAGGTGGTATGGCATCATGAATTGTTGCCGGTGGAGGGTCAATTAAGTATTCCAGCTTTCGAGTATCCAAAACTGGCATGTGATAAATTGTACGTTTTAGATACTGAAGATACGTTGCATATTTTCGAGAAAGAACCATTGATATAATCTAAAATTATGAATAAAAAAACCCTACATATCATCCTATTATTATGGTGCGGCCTACTTTGGGCCAACCCTA
>CAZEUV010000050.1:0-16136 GCA_964515285.1 uncultured Maribacter sp.
TTTGATTCAAAAGATAAAAACGCCTGTTCTATACCAAATTGAATGCTCGGAAACTTTTTCAAAGCCTTCCACAGCGCATCTTTCCCCAAGGTGATATTCTCACAAGTCCATTTTAATTTATCCTCATATTCAGGTACATCATCAATACTGAGGCCTCTTAGAATACCGCATTCACCTATACCGTATTTTCCATTTTTCGATAGTATCAAAAACCAAGTTTCCTTCTGAACGAGCACTCCACGTGAAGTGCCGCTAGGACGTTTAAAATCAAGTATGTATTTTTTATAGGAAGCCTTCATTCGTTACCGCCAAATTTAGCTATATTTTAGCTCTTAAAACCAAAGCCATGCCGATAGACGGAAAAACGATATGGATCACAGGAGCCTCATCAGGAATTGGGGAGGCATTGACCTATGCCCTAGAAAAGAAAAACTGTAAACTGATCATCTCTTCAAGAAAACAAAACGAGCTCGAAAGGGTAAAGAACAATTGCGAGAACAAAGAGAATATCAAAATTCTGCTGTTGGATCTGACCCAGTTTGATGAAATGCCAAAAATAACCAAAGAAGCTATATCGGCCTTTAACGGCATTGATCTACTGGTCAACAATGCGGGCATCAGCCAACGATCATTGATCGTAAACACCGATTTAGGCGTCTATAAAAAATTGATGGATATCAATTACTTGGGTACCATCGCCCTTACAAAAGCGTTATTGCCCCATTTTATTCAACGCCAAAAAGGGCACTATGCAACCATAAGTAGCCTTATGGGCAAATTTGGCTCACCTTTTAGATCAGGATATTGTGGGGCGAAACATGCCCTTCACGGCTTTTTTGATGTATTGCGAATGGAACATGAAAAAGATGGTATTTCGGTCACTATGGTCTGCCCAGGTTTTATAAACACCAACGTGGCCAAAAATGCCCTTACCGGCGATGGCAGTTCACAAAACACAAATGACAAAGCAACGCAAAACGGACTCTCAACAAGTGTTTTTGCAAAAAAAATGATATCGGCACTTGAACGAAAGAAATTCGAGGTTTATATTGGGCGAAAAGAAACCATGGCCGTGTACCTCAAGCGGTTTTTTCCGAAACTCTTACATAAGGTAGTACTGAAAAGTGAGGTGCGGTAAAAGTTGTTCTATTTGAAATTGAACCAATAGCGTACACCTACAGATGTTTTATCAACATTCAATGTAGACTGCAACTGATTTACCAAACGGTTCATTAAGCGAACGCCCATAGACGTATTCACTCTGTCGTCACTGTCTTCTGACAAACCGACACCATTATCGGTATATTCAAAAAAGCCTTCGTTTCCATCTATCTTTCGTAAATGGATATAAATTTTTCCGTCCTCTTTATCCGTCGGAAATGCATATTTAAACGAATTTGACACCAACTCGTTCAAGATAAGGCCAAAAGGTATTGCGCGATCAATATCCAGCTCTACGCCTTCGGCGTCAATGGTAATATTGATATTATGCCCTCCTTTTTTATATACTGACTGTACACTGTTGATCAAGCTCTCAATATACCCTTGCATCTCGATTACCGACAAATCATCGTTCTGATATAATTTTTGGTGGATCAAAGCCATTGCCTTAACCCTACTCTTACCTTCTTCCAACGCCTCTATAGCGGCTTTACTTCTGGTATTCTTCGTTTGCAGGCTCAATAGACTTGATACCATTTGAAGATTGTTCTTTACCCTATGGTGAATTTCTTTTAATAGCGAATCTTTCTCAACTAGGGCATTTTCGATAATACTCTTTTGTTGTGCGATCAGCCTTTGGTTCTTTATACTTCTCAAATAGGCATAGACTAAACCTATAAGACCTAAAAGTGCAAAGGTCAACAATATGAACACCAAGCTGATCTTCTCATCTTTGGCCACCATTTCACTTTTAGATAGCTCTATTTCACGTTTCTGTTCCTCTATTCTAGATTTCGTATACGCCCTTTCCTCGGCCATTACTGTCGCCAATTGTTGTTTTCTTAGTTCAGACTCGTTAGTAAGAATAGAATCTCTTATACGCATATTGCGTTTGAGGTATAACGATTCATTTTTGTAATCTTCGGTTTTATCGTAGAACGAAGCGAAAATTATATTCTTTTTGATAATATTCTCTGATTTTATCGGCTGGGGGCCTTCACTAAGATAATCAGTGGTTTTTTCAAAATCACCAAGTTGAAGGTAACATTCAGCAATCTCCAGTGTGTTTTCAATAAGATCTGAAGAAAATTTGTTTTTGTTGTATTCTTTAAGAAGTTCAATGCTTTTCTCAAGGTACGGTATAGCTTCTTCGTATTCTTCTAATTGGGCACGACATTTACCGATGTTACCTTGAATAATACCTTTGATACCATTGCTTCTAGCCAACATATTTTCAGATTTCACCTTGGTGACATCACTCAAAAAAACAGCTATAAAACCATCGGCTTTTTGATAATTGCTAAGAGCGGTAGGGAATGATTTATCTAATCTCAAATAGTTGCCCACATTATTATAGAATATCGCCTGACCGTAATAATCTTTTTCATCAATATTCTTTTTCTCTTCTTGAAAATAATCTTCAAGGGCTTTTCGGTGGAGGCCTAATTTTGAGTAGATATCGTAAAATGCAATATTTTTGGTCAAACCTAACGCCTTTTTTTCCTTTCGTATATCAATCTGTTCGGCATACAACTGCAATTGCGAATAATTTTGACCCATAAGATTTAAAAGAATCGTTTTGGTCTCTAGATCAAAATCCTCTATTTTTTCGTACATCTCTTTTGAGATAGCCAAACTCTTGTCATAGTCCCCCAAATCATGGTGTATTTGCGATTGCATGATCTTATAATGCTCAATTGCACTAGAGTCCGCTATTTTTTTTGAGTTGCTAAGATATACGTTTACAGTTTCAAGCCAGTCATACCCCGAGTTTTCTTTATACTTATTGGATGTGCCAAAAAAGTATTTGAATCTTTCTTCGGATTTTTCGATATTCTGAAAATGACTGAAAAAACCTTTCTCAATAGACAGACTATCTTGGGCAAGAACATAAGTCATGCTAAGAAAAGAAATGAGCAGTATACTAAAATTTTTAGTCAACAATTTTTTCATATCATAAGAAGGTACAAAACCAAACATATTGCTATTCGTAGACTTTACATAATTTTTGTTGTAAGCAAAAGCAAAACCCAATAAGTTTTCTTTTATACAAAACGTTGGTTTACGATACCGATTGTTCTCTAAAACCTTTTTCTAATAGCAAATTTGGTTATCTATTGAAATATCTCTCGACCAACCAAATTATAGGCAATGACATGTAGATATAGCGTACAAAAGCTACTCAGCTTTAATAACGAAATTCAGGTAAAATAAAAATAAGCTTTAAGGTTCTATTCAGTGTTTCAAAAATATCACATAGAAATCGATATTGTAGAATATTGTTGTGTAATGGTCGTTTTTTGTTGTGAACATTAAATAACACGAACAAGTGTGTATTTCATCGGATTTATATGCATTTCATAGGATTTTAATTACCGAGAAAACGACTTAATAAGTTTTATCGAATAGAAAAAGGCACCTAATGGTGCCTTTTTCTATCTTGTTCGTCGAATACACGTACAAAAGTTTCTTAAGAATTCATGGCAGAGATAATAAACTCTTTAAAATCTTTTGATATAGGGATCAAGGTATTGTTGATCATGATATCCTTTGAGTTTATCGCATCAATATGGTCTACATTCACGATGTACGACTTATGCGCCCTGTAAAACTTGTTTCTGGGCAGTTTCTCCAAATAATTTTTCAGTGGTGATCTGACCAAGAATTTTTTATCGACAGTATTCACTTCTAAATACACATTGTCCGCTTTGATAAAATGAATATCCTCAAATTGAATGCGGTAATAAAGATGTTGCTTTTTTACAAAAATCGAATCTTTTAAAACCGAGTTTGACAAAGGAACATCATTGTCGTTTTCAACCTCGCCTGATTTTCCATCTCCTGTACCGTACGTGAAGTTTGAAAGAGCGATTTCAATAGAGGTATATAGGTCTTGTTGCTCAAAGGGTTTTACAAGGTACCCATTGGGTTTTACGGTTTTAGCATTTTCCACAGTGGCCCTATCTGAATTTGAGGTAACAAACAGGAAAGGTATATCATAGTTTTCACGAATATGTTTGCCCAGATCAATACCTGTTCTATCTGATGCAAGAATAATATCGATTAAGACAAGATCTACTTGCTGCTTTTTCAATACATCTACGGCTTGTTCATAGACAATAACGTTATCGACGATTTCGTAACCGATTTCTTCTAGCATAGACTGCATATCGTCAGCAATTATAACATTGTCTTCTACGATAAGTATTCTAATTGGTTGTTCCAAAATGGTAGTGGTTTAGGAGGTTATACTTTCTATAGTTAATTAAATGTGATATAAAACAATAAGGCCACTAGAAACGTACTCAGGGCCAATTTTTTCAATTCAGGATCCAATAGTACCGGACTCTGAGTATTCCTGACTTTTCTTATATGAACAAAGACAGGGACAAAAGCAGCCAATGGCAAAAAATGGTGCCAAGACTCAAAATTGAGAATTATAAAAACCAGCATACTTATAAAACCAGTTAGCAATAAGGTATAATGATAATTCTTTCCGTTTTCAAAACCCATTTTCACAATCAAAGTATTCTTATGTGCTTTCTTATCTGATTCATAGTCTCGCAGGTTGTTTAAATTAAGTACTCCGGTACTCAAGACACCTATCGTTATGGCTGGAAGCATGACATAGTAGTTCGTAAAAGATTTGGTGTACAAGAACATTGATCCCAATACGGCCAGAAATCCGAAAAAAAAGAAGACAAAAACATCACCCAATCCTTTATAACCATAAGCAGAATCACCAACTGTATATTTGACTGCTGCCCAAATACTCAAAAAACCTAAAACGAGAAACAGTGCGAAATATTCTATGTTTTGAACACCAAAAGAGAAATACAAAACCGCCGTTACAAAAATAAGACTGATACCGATCGATACGTATATTCCGTGTTTGAGTTCTTTTCTTGTCAACAACCCACTTTGCAGGGCACGTTGTGGACCTATTCTATCTTCATTATCAGTACCCTTCACACCATCACCATAATCGTTGGCGAAATTAGAGGTAACCTGAAATGCAATTGTGGTCATCAAAGCTAGAATAAAAATTAGTGTATCGTTTTTTTCATGATAATTGGCCAGAGCCGTACCGACTACTACACCAGAAACCGAAAGCGGTAGTGTTCTTAACCTCGCTGCGCTCACCCATGCCCCAAATTTTGAAAAACTAATAAGGATCTTCTATTTGAATTCGCTTGCCCTCTTTATACGATGCCACAAAAGCATCTTGAAAGCCTAGATCAACTAATTGGGTTCTAAAAGACTGGGCTTCTTCCAAAGTTTCAAAATTACCCAGAGAGTAAGAAAAATAAGGGTTGGTCTTGACAAAAAGAGTATTGGTCACTGCCGCAGAGGCCAAGGTAATATTATTTTCTACAAACGATTTTACCTGTACGGAATACACCTTTTCTTTCTCTAAGAAATTTTTAGCTAGATAAAATTCCTTTACCAAGCTCAATTCCTCATTTCGTTCCCTTAAATTGTCAATACGCGCCTTTATCGCATCAAGACTATCGATCGACACCAATAAGTTACTTTGTTTTTCAAAGCCATTTGAGCTGCTAAGACCAGCTGTAAAAGAAGTTATCGCCAAGGTTCCTATTAAAAAAAGCCCGGTAACCCCAGCAAGTGCATTTCGTTGGGTCTTACTTCTCTTGAGTTCTTTGTTTTTGAACTTTATTTGATCTAAAAGGCGTTCGTTGATTATTTGCGCCTTGTCAATATCTTTATGCAATTCCAATAAATCGCTTTCTTCTATAAATGGCATTTTGGACGGGATTTTATTAGTCTCTTCACGTTAAAGTTAATCATTATAAATCGATGGTAGTATATTTAACCGCATCAATGTTGTAAAAATATAATTTTTAGTGGTAAACGAAAGAAAAAACGTTGTTAAATGAATATAGAGGGTTGATTTATACCTGCTTATCGTTGAACTGCACCCACTCATCGACAATCTGTAAACGAAATTTTACAACGAGTCACTTACCGTGTGAATACCGTCTTTCTCAATTTTGATCTTATGGGCTTTGTACAATGTACCGATTCCTTTTTTGAATGTCTTTTTGCTCATCTGCAGCTCTTTCTTTATCAGCTCGGGATCCGATTTGTCATGCAAAGGAAGAAAACCTCCATTGGCCATCATAATTTCATATATTTTGTTCGCCGCAGGTTCAAGAATCTTTTCTCCAAGAGGCTGTAGCGAAACATCGATCTTACCGTCTCTTCGAATTGTTTTTATACAGCCGGCCACTATATCGCCAACTGCTATTTTTTTGAATACCTCGTTAAAGTAAACAAGGCCTTTATGCTTGTTGTTTATGATTACTTCCCAACCCAAATCAGTTTGTCTGGTGACCACCAGTTCAACTTCTTCCCAAACACGTACCGTAAGGTCCTCGTTGCTCAAGAACCTGTCTAATTTATTTGAAGCTACTAAACGATTGCTTTTTTCATCCAAATAACAAAATACCACATACCATTGTCCTTCTTGCATTTTACTTCGCTGCTCTCGAAAAGGCACGAGAAGGTGTTTTTCTAACCCCCAATCTAAAAATGCGCCATATTCGTTTACTTCGGCAACCTGTAGTAGTTGAAACTCATCAACGATTACGTCGGGCTCAAGTGTCGTTGCTATAAGCCGCTCATCATAGTCCAAATAACAAAAAACAGTAAGTTTGTCGCCTATTTCATACGTTTCAAGAACGTATTTGTTGGGCAACAATACATCATTGCCCTCTTCATCGCCCAAAAAAAGCCCCACGCTAGTATCTCTAAGTACTTCTAGGGTATTGTATTTTCCCAATGCTATCATATCGCAAAAATACACTTAAAAAATTCAGGTATAAAAAAAGCCATCTACCAAATTGGTAGATGGCCATGTTCTTTCAAAAAAATCAATACGGTTCAACCACGTCAAAAACGTGGAACCTTATTAATATACCGATTCTTTGCTAAAATGCTTACAAAGCATATAGTAAACGACCGCTCTATGTTTGTTCTTGTTGGCAGAGCCGTATTTCTCCATAACGCCTTTGATACCGTCCATTAGTTTCGGACTATCGCTCATACTCAATTTCTTGATAAGGTAGTTGTTCTTTACGGTTTCCAATTCCTTATCGTCAGCACCGGAAACTTTAGAAGCATCTAAGTTGTAAATAGATGGCCCCAAACCAATCGTGACTTTTGTCAAAAGATCCATATCTGGCTTAGCACCAAACTTGTCTTTAATGTCGGCAGCGTACTTTTCGATTAAATCATCTCTTTTACTCATAATAGTTAGTGTTCAATAAATGTTAATGGTTAATAAAAGTCTAAGATATAAAATCGAAATAACCAAGCAAAATTTTATCATTCAATAATCGAGGGGTGCGAACCTCTAATATCCTAGGGCGTTCGGAAGGTTCGTAAAACACAGAGGTGACAGTTTTTAGGCTTTTTTCAGTATCAAAAAAAAAATATTCGAAATTAAACGTATTACAGAATTTACTTACATTCAATTCGTGTTTCGTCTCAAAAAATTTTTCGAAATTCGTCGTCTGTTCCTTTCCGGGCAGAATTCTAAAAATGCCCCCTCCTTCATTATTGATTAAAATAATTCGAAAATCAGGTCTAATATAGTCGTTCCATAAACCATTACTGTCATACAAAAAACCAAGGTCGCCAGTTATAAACAAGGTCGGGTTCTTGTTGTAGATCGATGCCCCAATTGCAGTCGAAGTACTGCCCTCTATACCACTAGTTCCACGGTTGCAAAAGACTTGCAACGATGGGTCTAAATCGAATAATTGGGCATAACGCACAGTTGAACTGTTCGCCAGCTGTAATTGGTAGTTTTGAGGAATACATTTAGTGATATGCTCAAAGACCAACATGTCAGAAAAATCGATTTCCGTTAAATACTCTTTTCTCTTTGATTCATAGTTCAACTTTACCGAATTCCAATAATCATAATAATCGCTATCGGTATTCTGAATATAGGCTGCGAATTTTTTAAAGAAATCGTTGACATTGGTCTTAAAGTGACGGGTCAACGAAAAAAAAGTATCATTGGCCTTTACCTTATCTATATGCCAATGTTGTTTAGGCCTATATTGACGTAAAAAAGCTTTTATTTTCTTTGAAATAATCAATCCGCCAAAAGTGAGCAGTACATCGGGTCGTAATTTAGAAAACAGTATTTCTTTTTCTTCGGATTTCTCAATAGGTACAATAAGACTATCTATACTCGCAAAGAAATTAGGGTGGTGAAGGTTTGATGTTGTCTCGGTCAAAACGATGACCGAAGGATCGTTTGCCAAGACATTTAAAAATTCTTGCTCAACGGTATTTGGGTCGTTCACCCCCACTAAGACCATTTTCTTTTGGGAAGCATTCCAAATCTTTGCAAAATCGGCGATGTCATCAATAGTGTCAATCACTATGGGTTCGACGTCGGTTATCATCGGAAAGACCGAAGGCTCATTTAACGTTGTATACAACGGCTCTTCAAAAGGTATGTTGATGTGAACCGGCAAGCCTGTAGTCTGAGCGATACCCATTGCTTTGTTCAACTCGGTATCATTATATTTCTGAATTTTCTTTTGTGCAACCTCAAGGTCATCTTCTACCAATTGAGGTGCGTACTGCTCAATTTTAGCCGTTGAATGCACCACGTCTTGTTTAAGGTTTGCCGAATACCCAATATGCCGTTGAAAAACGTGGTCTTGACGAATGGTTTGCCCGTCACCGATATCGATCTTATAACCAGGTCTATCGGCAGAAAGTACTACTAAAGGAATGTCACTGTAAAACGCTTCGGCAACTGCGGGGTAGTAATTCAACAAGGCACTGCCCGAAGTGCATACCACTGCAACGGGTTCTCTTAGTTGCTGCGCAATGCCCAAAGCAAAAAAGGCAGCGCAACGTTCGTCAACAATGCTAAAACATTCAAAAAAGGGATTTTCGGTAAAACCCATAATCAAGGGTGCATTTCGTGAACCTGGCGATATCACAATATTTTTGATGCCTTTTGCCATACAATGTGCTATAACCGTTTGTGCCAAAGGAATGCTTGAGTATCTCATAGGTTACAAAAATAAGGCACAAAGGTTTCACCCACCAATAATTAATTCATTTCATCCAAAGAAGTACTATATTATCTCAAAACTTTCAACATTGTATTTGTTTTCGCCACAGTCTCTGCCCATTCTTTTTCTGGATCCGAATCTTTGGTCACCCCTCCCCCGGCATAAATATGGGCGGTATCACCGATTATTTGCATACAGCGTAGGTTGACGAACAACGTAGTGGTTCTTTCTTCTTTGTTTTCAATGTTCAGTTCGCCAAGAAACCCCGTATAATATTCGCGGTTATATTTCTCGTGCTCTAAAATAAAAGCTTTGCTTGCTTTCATTGGTAATCCGCAAACTGCGGGCGTAGGGTGTAAAATCTTAATGATCTCAAATAGACTGTCTTTATCAATGGTCGCTGTGAGCCGAGTACGTAAATGCCATAGGCTGCCCGCCCGAACCGATTCTCTTTCAGATATTTTTAAGTCTGAAACCAAATCGGTCAACACACCTGAAATATAAGATGTCACCAATGCCTGTTCTTGCAGCTCTTTCTGGCCCCAATTTGGCGGTTCGTTTTCGATATGTTTTTGTGTACCCGCCAATGACATTGTTGTCAAATTCGAGTTTTTTATCTTCAGAAGAATTTCAGGGGTCGCCCCTGACCAAGTACCTACTTTAGGGTGAAACCAGAGATAGCAATAAGCGGTATCGTATATTGAAAGAAGTTTTTGAAAGAGATCCACTGGCGAAGAAGCGAATTTCTCTTCCACTTTTCTTGAAAGCACTACTTTTTGAAATGCCCCATCATGTATTCTTCCAATTCCCTCTTTTACCAAATTGATATGAAACGCTTTCCGAAATACATTGTTATCAACAATTTCCTCGGTTTGATTTCCAGTGTCTCCTTTATCAGGATAAGCAGCATTGAATTTTTTATCGGCCCGCAATAAAATCGTCGACTGGTCAGAATCAAAAGGAGCAAAAACAAACCCAGTCTCGGTGAAATCTTTAATCACGTGTTTTTGGGCATCTTTCTGGAATATAGCACAAATAGTATTCCCGTTCGGCATTCTGTACACGACAAAAGGCAGGTTTTGAGCGTATTGGTCTTTGACCTTTTCTATGAACTCAGAGAACATATTATTTTCTAGGTAAAGCTATTGTGGTCAATTTACAGACCGAAATCAGATTATCATCGGTATCGGTGATTTTTATATCCCACAGTTGCGTAGTACGCCCCTTGTGCAATAAAATGGCCTTGGCGAATACCTCTCCTTCTTTGATGCTTTTAACATGATTGGCCGCAATTTCTATCCCCCTTACAAAGAACTTTTGGGCATCTAAAAAAATATAGGAAGCAGTACTGCCCACACTTTCCGCCAAAGCGACCATTGCCCCACCGTGCAATACGCCGTCTGGTTGGTGTACTTTGGAGTTCACAGGCATTTTCCCCACTAAAAAATCCTCCCCTACATCAATGTACTCGATTTTCAAAGTCTCCATCAACGTATTTTTCGAAGACGCATTACATACTTTGAGAATTTTCTCTTTGTATTCGTTCATGAAATCTATTTTTGTAAAATTAAGCATTCCTTCTGCAACAGAAGGCCATACTTTTTAGTAGATTTAAATTATGAACGAACAAGAACATAAGGTCACCTATACGACCACAAATACATACAAGACCTTAAACACTTTGACCAAAAGCACAAAAAATGTGTGGATAGTGCTTCACGGCATTGGGTATCTCAGTAAATATTTTATCAAATTTTTTGATGAACTACCTTCTGAAGAAAATTATATCATCGCCCCCCAGGCTCCTTCAAAATACTATTTAAAGAATGAATACCGACATGTTGGCGCCAGTTGGCTGACCAAAGAAAATACAGTTATGGAGACGAAAAACGTTCTTACTTATTTAGATGCTGTTTACGCTGCCGAAAAGCTTCCTGATAATTGTAATCTCATTGTTTTCGGATTCTCGCAAGGCGTATCAATCGCTTCAAGATGGGTAGCGCACAGACAATTGAAATGTGATCAATTGGTCTTATATGCAGGAGGAATACCCAACGAACTCACTGCAACCGACTTACAATTTTTAGAACGAGACCAAACCAAAGTGACTACGCTCGTTGGCGACAAAGATCAGTATATCAGCCAAGAAATCTTAAAAAGAGAAACCGAAAAAATAAAAATCTTGTTCAATGGGAGGGCAAAACAACTCTTTTTTGAGGGAGGCCACGAAATAAAAAAAGACCTCATACATCAATTGATCTCATGAAAACAGCACTTCGTTTAGAGAATAATCTGGTGAAATTAATACCCCTGAAACTATCACAACAAGAAGAACTCTGGCCTATAGCCCAACAAGTAGATCTGTATCAGTATGGCAGCACCGATATTTCAACAAAAGATAAGTTAAAGATATACATACAAAATGCTTTGAACGAAGCATCAGCAGGTAACTCGATTCCTTTTATCATTTACAATAAACAAACATCTGAATGTGTGGGATGCACCCGTTTTGGCAATATAGATTCTAAAAACAAGGTGCTTCATATCGGTTGGACTTGGATTTCGCCAAACACACAAGGTACGGGCTTCAATCACCAAATGAAATTTTTGATGCTCGGTCATGCCTTTGACAAAATGGGCTATGAAAAAGTTGAATTTCGAATTGATGAAAGAAATGTCCGTTCTCGAAAAGCGGTCGAAAAGTTAGGTGCTACCTTAGAAGGTGTTCTAAGAAAAAATGTAGTGACAAAAAGTGACTTTAGAAGAAGTTCTTGCTGTTATGGTATTTTAAGAGGGGAATGGGCAAACCTCAAAGAGTCTCATTTTAAATCTATGCCATGAACCAACATATCGCACATATTGCCTTGGTGGTAGAAGATTACGATGATGCTATTCGTTTTTACACCCATAAATTAGGCTTTAAAATCACTGAAGACACCAAGTTAGGTGAAACTAAGCGCTGGGTTATCGTTACTCCGCCCAATTCGAGCAGCTGCAGTCTTTTGTTGGCAAAAGCCGTTAATGAAAAACAACGTGCGGCAATAGGCAACCAAACTGGTGGCCGGGTCTTTCTTTTTTTATATACCGAAGATTTCTGGAGAGATTATGATGCGATGAAGGTTAAAGGAGTGGAATTCACAGAAGAACCAAGAAAATAAATTTACGGAACCGTAGTGGTTTTTAAAGACCTTTACGGCAACCCTTTGGGATTTGATAGAACCTAAAAAATAACGCACTACTCTTTCTCTTCTATTTCAACAGCATAGTACACTATCTTTCTCGTGGTATATGTATTGTCAGGCGTAATGATTTCTTTTACCCAGTTACCTTGATCACCATCGTCGTATTGATAGATAAATTCCTTAATGTCGGACACCGAGCCCTTTTTGGTTTCTATTTTTGACAACATTCCCAATTCATTATAAGTAATTACCTGAATTTCCTCTGGTACCAATTTTTTGCTTATGCCTTCTCTCACATATTTGATTTGTATCAAAAGTTTATCATTTTCATTATAAATTTCCTCCAAAGCCGTATTCGATATGCCTTCTAGAAATGTTTTGGTCAAAATCGTTTTTTCTATAGAATCATCCTCAAGGGTTTTTGTCGAGATCCGAACTGATTTTTGAATCGTGCCATTTAATTTGTGGATAGTGGTCTTTTCACCCTTAATATCGGTATACGAAACCAAAATTTCATCAATACCATCATTATTGGTTCTAATTATCTTTTCCAATCTATCATTGGTATCATAGTGGTATTCATATTGATCAAGAAATTCTTCATTGTACGAAATGATTTTCTCAGTTACCGTTCTTTTTGAAACGGTATCCAATTTATAAAAATTGGCAATTGAGGTGCTACTATCGAACACATTGTCTCTATAATTTTCCAATCTTTTTTCTGTCAACCTCCCATTTTCATACTTATAATAGGTAATATCATAATCTGAATCGTTGTAATGGGTAACCGACTTGGTCAAGAGGCCAGCTTTATTAAAGTTATACTCCTCTTTTCCGTATTTTGTACTTACCAAACAAGATTCCACTTTTCCCATTAAGTCAAAATCCCCGGTTTTGAAAATTTTAATTTCTTGGGATAACAGGTTAGATGGCCCAGCCATCAGAACCAACAAGAACAAAAAAGTATGCGCTTTCAACATGATTATTGTAAAGTTACTTGATATTGCGACAATAAGAAAACAAAAGTTGTACCAAAAAAAAACCTGCCGGGCCAAAACCAGACAGGTCATTATACCAATTAAATTGGGGCTATTTCACTTCTTCAAAATCAACATCCTCGACATTATCGCCTTCAGTATCACTAGAAGACGCTTCTGAATCGCCCTCGGCCGCCGCCTCACCATTTTGTTGAGCCTCTGCCTGAGCCTTGTACATCTCTTCAGATGCCACTTTCCAAGCTTCGTTTATCTTATCTAAAGCAGGAGTAATAACTGCCAGGTCTTTGCTTTCATATGCTGTTTTCAATTCTTCTAAAGCCTCTTCGATCGGTTTCTTCTTGTCATCTGACAATTTATCACCAAACTCGGTCAATTGCTTTTCTGTCTGAAAGATCATTCCGTCGGCCTCGTTCAATTTATCGGCGGTTTCTTTAGCAATTTTGTCGGCTTCGGCATTGGCCTCGGCCTCGGCCTTCATTTTCTTGATTTCCTCATCGGTCAAGCCCGAAGATGCTTCAATGCGAATATCTTGCATTTTATTCGTGGCCTTATCGGTTGCCGAAACTTTAATGATACCATTTGCATCAATATCAAAAGTTACTTCGATCTGAGGTGTTCCTCTTTGTGCAGGTGGAATTCCATCTAAATGAAAACGTCCTATGGTCTTGTTGTCAGTAGCCATAGGCCGCTCACCTTGTAGCACATGTATTTCAACAGAAGGCTGGTTATCAGCGGCCGTAGAGAATACCTGTGATTTTTTGGTGGGTATCGTCGTATTGGCCTCGATCAACTTGGTCATAACGCTTCCCATGGTTTCTATACCTAATGATAAAGGTGTTACATCCAATAACAGAACATCTTTTACATCGCCTGTCAAAACACCGCCTTGGATCGCTGCGCCTACGGCAACTACTTCATCAGGGTTCACGCCTTTTGATGGTTTCTTACCGAAGAATTTTTCAACAGCTTCCTGTACTGCCGGAATTCGTGTTGAGCCCCCTACCAATATAATTTCATCGATATCGCTTTTTGACAATTCTGCAGCTTTTAGGGCCGTTTGGCATGGCTCGATAGTTCTCTTTACTAAATCAGCGATCAATTGTTCGAACTTTGCCCGTGTCAATGTACGCACCAAATGCTTGGGGCCTGAATCTGTAGCCGTAACATAAGGTAAGTTGATTTCCGTCTGCGTAGAAGATGACAGCTCTATTTTTGCCTTTTCTGCAGCCTCGCGCAAACGCTGCAATGCCATAGCATCTTTTCTCAAGTCGATACTTTCATCTTTTTTGAACTCCTCGGCCAACCAGTCGATGATTTTTTGATCTACATCGTCACCACCCAAATGGGTATCACCGTCAGTAGCCAAAACCTCAAAAACACCATCACCTAATTCCAGGATCGAAACATCGTGTGTACCGCCACCAAAATCAAAGACCACTATTTTTTGGTCCACATCTTTCTTATCCATTCCATAGGCTAAAGATGCCGCCGTTGGTTCATTTATAATTCGTTCTACGGTAAGCCCGGCTATCTCGCCTGCTTCTTTTGTAGCCTGTCTTTGTGCATCGTTAAAGTATGCCGGAACGGTAATGACCGCTCTAGACACGCTTTGACCCAGATAATCTTCGGCGGTCTTCTTCATTTTTTGAAGAATCATCGCAGAAAGTTCTTGGGGCGTATACAAACGCCCGTCAATATCAACTCTAGGCGTATTGTTATCTCCTTTTACCACCTTATAGGGTACTCTATCAACTTCTTTCTTACATTCAGAGAATTTGTTCCCCATAAATCGCTTAATCGAATAAATGGTGTTGGTGGGGTTGGTCACTGCCTGTCTTTTGGCAGGGTCGCCAACCTTGATCTCACCACCTTTGACAAATGCAATTACTGATGGTGTTGTTCTTTTTCCTTCAGCATTTGGTATTACGACCGGCTCATTACCCTCCATTACAGAGACACAGGAGTTGGTCGTACCTAAATCTATTCCTATAATCTTACTCATTCTATATATTTTAAATATTAGTGCTTATTTTTTATAATCGATTAGGTCAATGACAAACAATATGCCAAGCACTAAAAACTGACAGGATGTCATTTAATCACAAAGACAAGATGGTAGGTTGCTAAAAATAAAGCTATGATAATCAAAAATGTGAACCACATCACCAAGAATTGACATGCCGTTAGCGCAAAATACCATCACTATAAATAGAACCCAATTTTTTCCTTGATTGACTGGTCTTCATCTTTTTTGCTTAAAATTTGGGAAGAAGCCATTACATTGGTTAATATTGTTAAAGACTTCCCATAGAATAGATATTGTATACATACTAACTCTGTCATGAAAAAAACGTTTACGCCCTATGTTCTAAAGCTGATTGTAATATCTGTCTTATTGTTTTCCTGTGGAGCAAATAAAAAAGTGACGGAAACAGAGTTTATCTCTCTTTTTAATGGAAAAAATTTAGAAGGTTGGGTGGGTAACAAAGAATCGTATCGAGTTGAGAACGGAATAATCGTTGTTGACCCGAACAGAAGTGATAACGGGGGCAACCTTTATACTTTTAACGAGTACAGTGATTTTATTTTTCGCTTTGAATTTCAATTAACAGCTGGTGGCAATAACGGTTTGGGAATACATGCCCCACTTGAAGGTGATGCCGCTTACCTGGGTAAAGAAATTCAAATACTCGATAATACGAGTCTTAAATATGCCGAATTGAAACCCT
>CAZEUV010000050.1:16236-18704 GCA_964515285.1 uncultured Maribacter sp.
AAAGAAATTCAAATACTCGATAATACGAGTCTTAAATATGCCGAATTGAAACCCTATCAATACCACGGGTCGGTATATGGTATTATACCGGCAAAACGTGGTTTCTTAAAACCTGTTGGCAAATGGAACACTGAGGAAGTAATCGTTCAGGGATCCAAAATAAAGGTCATTTTAAATGGCACTACGATTGTCGATAGTGATTTTCTTGAAGCCAGCAAGAACGGCACTATGGATGGCAAGAATCACCCAGGGCTCCAACGAAATCGAGGTCACATCGCATTTTTAGGGCATGGTGACATCGTGAGATTCCGGAATATTTCAATAAAAGACCTATCTTTCAAACAATTAAAGTAAAAAAAACCACATGAGCATAAAAAACAATAACCGTAGAGACTTCGTCAAAAAAAGTGGATTAGGACTTTTAGGATTATCGATACTGCCCTCATTTCTCGGTAAGATAACATCAGAAAACCGCTTGAGAACAGCGCATATAGGTGTAGGCAATATGGGCGGTGAGGATCTAAAGGCAATTTCATCACATAAATTGGTCGACGTTACGGCATTGTGCGATGTTGACACCAATAATTTGGCGGCTGCCAAGAAATTGCATCCAAATGCAAAGATATTTTCCGATTACAGAAAAATGTTCGAAGAAATGGGCGACTCAATTGATGCCGTAATCGTTTCGACCCCTGACCATACCCATGCACCTGCGTCGATGATGGCAATGAACCTGAACAAACCCGTATACTGTCAAAAGCCCCTTACACATCATGTGACAGAGGCTAGGGCAATGCGAAAATTGGCGAAAGAAAAAAACCTTGTCACCCAAATGGGCATTCAAGTACATTCTTTTTACGATTATAAACTAGCAACATTATTGATTCAATCAAGTATCATAGGAAAAGTGAATACCGTACATGCCTGGTCACCAAAAAATTGGGGTTACGATGGTGCAGCACCCGAAGGCAGTGACCCAATACCCGAAAGTTTGGATTGGAACCTATGGTTGGGCACCTCCGCTGAGAGGCCGTACAAAGACGGAATTTATCACCCTGGTAATTGGAGGAAACTAATGGATTTCGGTTGTGCCACTCTTGGTGATATGGGCGTACATATATTCGATACGCCATACAACGCACTAGAACTTGATGTACCAAAAACCATTACCAATAATTGTAGAAAACCCACTGGTTTCGGGTATCCTGAGAACAATACGGTCACTTATGAATTTCCAGGTACTAAGTATACTGCCGAAACACTAAAATGGGTATGGTACGATGGCGCCGGAGCACCTACCGAACATGAGGATATTCTTTTGCCCAATGGTGAAAAACTTCCTGAACAAGGAGCTGTATTTGTTGGTGAAAAAGGAAGGCTGCTCTTACCGCACTTTATGGAACTACCCAAACTAATCGTAGACGGAAAATATAAAGAGATGGATATTGAGTCTTTTAAAATGGGGGAACCTATTAGAAACTATGGTACAGAAGGAAAAAAGCATTACCACCAGTTTGTAGATGCCTGTTTGGGAAAAACCGAATGTACCGCCCCATTCTCTTATGCGGCCAGACTTACCGAAACCATACTTTTAGGGGTTATTGCCGGTCGCTTTCCGAATAAGACCTTGCATTGGGACAATGAAAATGCAAAGTTCGCTGAAGAAGAGGCGAATCAGTATTTAGATTCGCCCTATCGTGATTTTTAAACCTGCACTACTCTTTTGAAAAGTATTTTGAAATTGTTGATGGAATCGTAGTACCTCAACCTACTATTTTTTTTATTCCATCAACAATTTCATTGAGTTTCTTGTCATCACAAGTAATGGAAAACGCTGCTTGCGAATAATAAAAACTACGCTCAAAAAGGTGTTTGCCAATGAACTCCGTCAACTCTTTATCAGATATGTGCTTGATCAACGGTCGTTCAGACTTCTCTTTCTTCAACCTTGCTGCCAAACTATCAATAGTAAGTTTTAAATAAACAACCTTGTCGGTCGCTTCTGAAATAACCGACATGTTATTTGCGTAACAAGGCGTACCCCCACCAATAGAGAGAACAAAACCATCTTCTTTTGAAAGAATTTCTTTTAAATACGCCGATTCTTTTTTACGAAAATAGATTTCTCCTTTCTCTGAGAAAATCGTTGAAATTATTGCTTCCTCTCGTTTTTCGATATAATCATCAAGATCTAAAAAAAACAAACCAAGTTCTTTGGCCAATTGCCTTCCTACTGTGGTCTTACCACTGCCCATATACCCTAAAAGAACTATTTTCACCGTTATGATTTTTGTAAATTTGAACTAATTTTCATTGATTTCAAAAAGAAATCTAAATTTCTCTTGAAATCGACTTGTAAAATTAATTATTGCCATTATATTTGCAGCCGCAAAGAACAGATCTTTGTATTGAAATTATGACCTGGTAGCTCAGTTGGTAGAGCATCTCCCTTTTAAGGAGAGGGTCCT
>CAZEUV010000051.1:0-3341 GCA_964515285.1 uncultured Maribacter sp.
ACTTACGGTAGACAACGTTTTTCTGTTTTTGAACAATTGGCCGAACATCACATTAATATGGGTACTTCTGATTCCGTAATCCATTATGGAAATCTATATGTAACGGAATTAAAAAGATGGGACAAGGCCAAAGACCACAAAAGAATATATTATACAAAAGCCTATTTTATTCTAGGCCTTGGTAGCAAGCTCAACGGTTTATTGGACAACGCCATTAAATGGCATATAAATGGAATCACCGAAGCCGAAGCTGCAAAAAATACAGAATACCAATACAAACACAAAATTGGGCTTGCCAACATTTACAACCTAAAAGATCAATACCCAAAAGCCATACAAATATTAGAAAAAGCCATTCCAGAGTTTGAAAAAAAATGGCCAGAACACACCCCTGAAGCCCTTGTTTATTTAGGGGATGCCAATTACGGATTAAAAAAACACGCTAATGCAAAGGCCTTCTACGAGAAAGGATTAATAGGTTGTAAAAAATTTAACGATCTCAAACGTGAACTGATCATCAAATTAAAACTTGGAACTATTGCTGAACTGGAAAATAGATACGATGATGCATATAAACTCTATGATCGAGCCAAAGAAAGCGGACTTAAAAACGGGTACAATACAATTTATTTTAAAGGAACAATACTTTTAGGCAAACTGCTTTATAGACAAAAAGAATACGATTCGGCCATGATGGCACTTTCAATTGCCTATGTAAATGCCATAGATAGAGAGAACCTACACTATCAAAAAGAAATACTGAACATACATCGAAAAATCTTTGCCGTCACCAATGATTATGAGAATGCATATGCCGTCATGACCCAACTCTCAAGGGTGAATTCAGAAATAAGTGTTCAACAACAGCAAAAAATCATCAGAGAACTTGAAATACAATACGAGACCTTAGAGAAAGAAAAAGAGATTTCGTCGCTAGAAGAAAACCAGCTAATAAAAGAGGGTGAGATCAAAAGGCAAAAAACAATAAAGAATGCTTTCTTAATAGGATTCCTGGTCATTTTAATTCCTGTTATTGCCTTATTATATGTCTATTATCAAAAAATTCAGACCCAGAGCCTATTGGTGAGAAAACAAGAGGAAATCAATGAACAAAAAGTGACTGCCCTTAAACAAGAGCAAGAACTGAATCTCATAAAAGCAGCTGTTGAAGGCCAAGACGAAGAACGAAAACGCATTGCCCAAGAATTGCACGACAGTATAGGCGGAAACCTTGCTGGCATAAAATTACAACTAGCCAGTATAGATTCAGGTTCCAAAAAACTAAAGACCATAACCCATCAATTGGACGAGACCTATCAATTGGTACGCGATATCTCTCATACTTTGATCCCGAAAAAATTCAAACAGCATGCCTTTACCGAATTGATCCAAGAGTATATAAAAACGATTTCAAATACGGGAGAACTTACCATTGGGTTTCATCCGCATCCTGAAGAATCGGTCAATGCCATTGATGAAAAGATTCACATCGAACTCTTTAAGATCATTCAAGAATTGATGACCAATACCTTAAAACATGCAAGTGCCGATCAAGTAGACATTCACTTAAGTATAATCAACAATGAACTCTCTTTACTGTTCGAGGATAACGGAAAAGGATTTGACGCAGCAAACATCACAAATGGCATCGGATTTGAAAACATCAAGAGTAGGATCGATGAATTGAAAGGCACCCTTCACATAGATTCCTCTAAGAATAGAGGAACTGTAATATCAATCGAAATACCCATTACAAAAGACAAAACACTATGATCTATTTGTTTCTGGTCTTGGTTCTAGCAGTTCAATGGGGCATATATCTATTATTGGATAGAAATCAATTTCTCTTTCGTAAATGGATGATATTAATTGCTCTTTTAATAGGCCATCTTTTTATTTTTCCTAGACTTTTTTATCCTGAGTATGATTCCAACGGTATTAACTGCGGAATGCCCATTTTAGGAATACATTTAGCTTTCTGCATATTTGGTATACCTATGACACTTCTTGTTCATCTGATTTATTATCTGAATATCAAAAAACGAATAAAACAAAACCCATGACACACAATCTTATCATTGCCGATGACCATAAAATGTTTGTAGACGGATTATTGAGCATCTTAAAGGAAGCTCCTGAACTTTCAGTTACCATAACGGCAAAAAACGGAGCACAAGTCGTAAAATATTTAGACATTAACGGTGTTGATGACCTACATTTACTTATTACCGACCTCACCATGCCCGAAATGGACGGTATTGAACTAAACAAAATCGTCAAAGAAAAATACCCTTCATTAAAAACATTGGTAGTGAGCATGCATATTGATGGTGACATGGTTGATAAGCTTATTCGCAATAATGTAGATGGTTATGTACCGAAGAATGCTGAAAAAGATGAACTATTAACGGCAATTCGTACTATTATTGGCGGAGAAAAATATTTCTCCGCCGAAATCAAAAGAGCCTATACCGATGCCATGTTCGAGAACAAAAAGAAAAAAGAAGTTTCACTTACCAATCGCGAAAAAGAAGTACTCAAACTAATCGCCGAAGAAAATACTACCCAAGAAATCGCTGATATATTGTTTCTAAGCAAACACACCATTGAGAGTTATCGCAAGAATCTTATCTCAAAACTACAGGTCAAAAATTTAGCCGGGCTTACCAAGCATGCCATTAAAATAGGTTTGGTAGATTCTTGAAAATTAAAAAAGGCCCTGAAAAATCAAGACCTTTTGTGACCGCGAAGGGATTCAAACCCCCAACCCTCAGAGCCGAAATCTGATGCGCTATTCAGTTGCGCCACGCGGCCTTAATTTATTGTTCAATCTTTTTTATTTATTCAAACCCCCAACTCTCAGAGTTGAAACCTACCTGCCTGCTGGCAGATCTGATGCGCTATTCTCCCGAGACTTCGGGAGCGCCACGCAGCCCTTTACTTTACATTAATTTACTTTTCACAATCGTTGAAATGGTTTTTCCGTCAGCTTGACCGGCCAGTTCTTTAGAGACCATGCCCATCACCTTACCCATATCTTTCATACCTGATGCGCCAGTCGATTCGATAACCATAACAACCACTTTTTCAATCTCTTCTTCAGACAATTGCTCTGGTAAGAATTTTTCGATAACCGCTATTTGAGCCAGCTCGGGATCGGCTAGATCGTCTCTACCTTGTTCTTTAAAAATAGCCGCACTGTCTTTTCGCTGCTTTACCAATTTTTGAACCAACTGCACTTCTGCTTCTTCACTCATTTCACCCCCAGAACCGGTTTCTGTCCGTGCCAACAACAAAGCAGATTTAATAGCTCTCAATGACTCTAAAGCCACTTTATCTTT